>NZ_JBALQK010000393.1:0-2647 GCF_036965845.1 Bacillus sp. JJ1127
GATGTCGAAAAATGAAAATAGATTTATATATATACATGGAATTCTAATAAGCAGGATTACGGTAACAAAAAAAATGTCGAATTTATAGAAAATTTGTATTTTTTTGTTGTTTTATTTTACTTTTAATGCTAAACTCATAATTACAAAGAAAGAGTAACAAAAATACCCTTAGCGATTAAGAATTTTCCGAATCTTTAATTTTCTTAAAGATTTACCCTATTCCACTTGATTGACATTTTGCGTGTTCTCCGCTCTTTCTTTGTTGTACCCTATGGAAAAAAGCCTAGAAAAAAACAACTTGTTCTTATGCAAGTTGTTTTTTTCTGTGAAAATTTAATTTATAAAATACAAGTTATTTAAATTCAATGTGAAATACATCACTTTCAACTAAGTGCTGTACTTTTCTTTTTATCTTCTTCCAAATCTAAAACATTCCACGAATCTCCCCACGCTCTCATCGCATCAAAAATTGGACGAAGTGTTTGGCCTTTTTTTGATAAAGAATATTCCACATGAGGTGGCATCGTTGAGTAAACCGTTCTTTCTATAATTTTTTCATTCTCTAATTCTTTTAAGCGTAACGAAAGAGTTCTTGGGCTAATACCACCTAGCAATTTTTCCAATTCTGCAAATCGCTTTGGTCCGTAAAATAAGTCTCGTAAAATGAGAAACGTCCACTTCCCGCCAATTACACTCATCGTTTTTTCAATAGAACATTTTGATATGTGTTGCTCTTCTTTTCCGCACATCACATTTATCCCCCTTAACTATACAAAATTATAGTAACTATATAAAAAATCAGTACTTCCATAAATAAAGCACTTTATTTATTATAGTGTTCAGGGAAATATTAGTAAATATATATTGGGGGCTTGAACATGAGAACCAGCTCAGTAACACATTTAGAAACGAAACAAATGAAATCTTCCAGCATAATAACTTTACTCGCACTCGCAATGGGTTTTATTATGGCTACGCTTGATGTCACTGTCGTAAATGTAGCGGTTGCTGATATTCGGGTTAATTTACATATGGGAATTTCTAGCGCCACTTGGATTGTAGATGGCTATATGCTATCATTTGCCTCTTTACTCCTTATCGGTGGGTCACTTGCGAACCGATATGGTGCGAAATATATGTATTTAGTTGGATTAGTTTGTTTCGTTCTCGCTTCACTTTTCTGCTCTATCGCATCGTCTGGAAATATTCTTATCGTCTCACGGATCCTGCAAGGTGTGGGCGCGGCACTATTTATGCCAAGCTCTCTTAGTCTTCTAGCTGCTTCTTATCCAAACGAAAAACAACGTGCAAAAATGTTTGGATTATGGTCGGCTATCGTTTCAGTTGCTTCAGGTATTGGCCCCTTCGTCGGAGGAGTATTAGTCCACACATTGGGATGGAGAAGTATTTTTATTATTAACTTACCAATTGGCATCATCGGAATTTTACTTGCCTACTACGTTATTCCTATTTCATCGCGCCAGGCAATCAAACTAAATCTTTTCAACCATGGATTAGGTGTTATCACTTTAGCGAGCCTAGCTTTTAGCCTTATTGAGGGTCCTTCCTACGGCTGGACGGCACCACAAATACTAAGTGGATTTCTTATCACAATTATAGCCGCTAGTTTGTTTATCATCGCTGAGCGTAATGCAAAACAACCAATCATTCCATTTTCGTTATTTTATGATCAACGATTTTCTTCTGCAAACATTGTCGGCTTTTTAATCAACTTTGCATTATTTGGTGGCATCTTCATGTTTGGATTATTTCTCCAGCACGCACGAGGCGCTACTCCTTTTCTAGCCGGACTTCAACTGTTACCAATGATGGCTGTCTTTGTAGTTGGAAATCTCTTATTTGCAAAACTAGCAAATCGGTTTGGCTCTAAGTTACCTATGCTCATATCCTTGTTCATCGCAAGTTTCGGTTCATTCGTTTTAACTTTCATCTCACCACATACACCTTACTGGATGCCGGCAACTATTTATTCCATCGTAAATCTTGGAATTGGTGTTTCCGTTCCAGCCATGACTACAATTGTAATGCAATCAGCTGGTCGTGAACACGGGAACATAGCGGGTGCCACTTTAAATGTAAATCGGCAAGTTGGTGCTTTAGTTGGGGTGGCTATTATGAGTATTATCCTTCACAGCTCAGGAGGATGGTATGAATGGGCAAAGTATAGTTTCTTAACCATGGGAACTTCTTATCTACTCGCGGGATTTCTTGTCTCGTATTTCATTAAAAAATAGCTTCTATAAAATTACAAATTAGGATAAAAAATGTGACCATAGAACATATCAAGCTGCTAAAAAATTGTCTACTTTAAGTAAACAACAGAATTTTTATCAATATACAGAAATTAAAAAGAAGATAACTATCCTCCTATATTAGTAGGTAGTTATCTTCTTTTTTTGAGGGACTTTTTCAGTGCCTTCGAATTTTCAGGACCCTTTTTTATTTAAATATGAAATCTTAGATTCACGTTTACTTTCCATCTATAAAATCCATTTTAATTTTTCAACATATCAGTTGCTGCTATGCAAAATAAAACATAATCTGCACTCGCTTTTACTCTTTCTTTTCAACTTTGTATGTGAATGAAAAAGGCACTGGCCGCTTCTATGCATGGCCAAATGCTCTC
>NZ_JBALQK010000394.1:0-348 GCF_036965845.1 Bacillus sp. JJ1127
CAAATTCTTTTTATTTTATTTATCACAAGCAATCCCATCTCCATCACGATCTAACTTAGCAGAATATGCCGGATGTCCTTTTGGAATGTTTGAAAATCCAGCAGCTTTTGCTTCTTTACAGCTTTTGAATTGACCGCTTTCTTGTGGTAAGTTTTCATTTGGTTGTTGCTGTACAGGTTGTTTTTGTTCCTGTTTTTGTTCCTGCTTTTGTTCTGGTTTCGGCTGCACCGGTTGTTGCTGTTCTTGCTTCGGTGCAGGGACTACAGCTTCCTGCTTTTTCTCAGCTGGCTTTGGTCCCTTGCTTTTGTCAAAGCCACTATCAGTTGCGTAATTTTCAACGCTCCAAAT
>NZ_JBALQK010000394.1:370-937 GCF_036965845.1 Bacillus sp. JJ1127
CCTTTTTTAGCCGCTTGTGCTTTTTTCTGTGCTTCTCTTAAATAATCTACATACTTCGTATTTGGTGCATATACATATGCAACACGAGCCAATCCTTGATCAATTAGCATACGATTTAACATTTGCCCATCCACCCATACATACGCTAATAAACGACCGTACTTTTCACGCTCACTTACATCTAATTCAAGCTGAATTTGCTTACCTACACTTGCATATTTTTTTGTAAATGCGCTTGCTTCAGGCCCAAATGGTTGTACGCCTAAACGGGGATGTTTTGTTTCAGGTGTATCAACAAGAAGAAAACGTACTGTTTCTTCTTTACCGTTTTCTAATTTCACCTTTAATGTGTCGCCATCTATATTCTTCACAACAGTTGCATTCACAACACGATTTTGATTCATTTTACTCTTCTCATCTGCAACTTGTGTACTTGCATCATTAACTAATGCAGTGTTCTGTACTTTATTTTCAGTCGCATTTGGCGTATAGTTCTCACGCTCTTCTACAGGAACTTCCTCATATGTACTGCTCTCTTGTTGTTTCTTTAATTCTTCTGCTTTCTTT
>NZ_JBALQK010000394.1:978-1279 GCF_036965845.1 Bacillus sp. JJ1127
TAATTCTTCTGCTTTCTTTGCTTCTTCCTCTTGTTTTGCTTTTTCTGCCTGCTTAACTTCTTCTGCTTTTTTAACATCTTCTTTTTGTTCTGTCTTCTCTGTTGCTTTTGCTTGATTATCCGCACCTTTGCACGCTGTTAAGCTCACTGCACATAAGCTACTCAGCAAAAGTAAAAATAGCTTTTTTGCCATGTAAAATCCTCCCTATATAGCTGTTAAACATAACGAACTTACCTAGGATAACAGATATATAGATATCTCATTGTCGAATTTTGCCGAATCACGACTCTATTTTATCCCG
>NZ_JBALQK010000395.1:0-1504 GCF_036965845.1 Bacillus sp. JJ1127
ATTAAAATAGATTTATATACATTGTAATATGAATACCCTCAAATTTCTTCCTATTTTTCTCAGTTCGCGTTTTAAATAAGATATCTATTAAAATATGTACTAACAAATCTATTTCGAGAAATTTCCTCTTTGTAAGATTTCTGTTATAGTATTAAACGTCGCTTTTTATACTTAATGTTATAAAACACATTATCATGATAAGAATAAGGAGGATTACACACATGGATTTCTTTGAAAATGTCATTACTCCGATTCATAAGCTTATTACAACAACGAAGCTAGTATGGGTAGTGCACCGAATGCAGCTGCGACTGCTAACGTAACACACCCTGTTAAACAAGGTTTCATTCAAACACTTGGTGTCTTTACAGATACATTATTAATATGCAGTTGTACTGCTTTTATTATCCTTTTATCAGACGTTCATACTGGAACAGATTTAAATGGTATCCAGTTAACACAAGAAGCGTTAAAAGCACATATTGGTCCTTGGGCTCCAATCTTTGTCGCTGTGGCCATCTTCTTATTTGCATTCAGTTCTCTAATCGGAAATTACTATTACGGTGAGACAAATATTGAATTCTTAAAAGGAGGCAAAACAGCGCTTATGATTTACCGTATCACTGTAATTGGTATGGTATTCCTAGGTTCTGTTGCAACAATTCAAGTTGTGTGGGATTTAGCTGACCTATTTATGGGCGTTATGGCAATCTTCAACTTAGTGACAATTATTTTCTTAAGTAAATATGCATTTGCAGCACTTAGGGACTATATGAAGCAAAAAGAAGCTGGACAAGACCCGGTCTTCTACGCTGACAGCATTCCTGGTTTAGAAAACACAGAATGCTGGGATCGTGAAAAAATAGAAGAAAAAGTTGGTTAAAAAAAATCCCCGCGGCAAGCGGGGATCTTTTTCTATTTCATATATACATGTAAAGTCATATTACTAAAAATACAAATTAATTTGATTTAATAAAGCCTTTCTTTTTATACTCATTCGGTTCTTCGTATATATTATTGTTTATATAAAAATTTTATAATACATCACGCTTTTGGAATAATGCACTCGATGCAACGAGCAACACTACAAAATACACAATTACAAGTAATAGCGATGTTGTAAAATTAAATTCTGCAAATGGTGGTTCCATTCCACCGCTAATTAATTTATTACTATCGTACACATTTAAATTGAGATGGAAAAATACAACAAATTTCGCAACACCTTTTGCAAACATCATAAGTAACATATCAATTGTATTTTGTAAGAAAAAGACAAACATGGTAATAACTAATGGCAATACAGACTTCCTAAAGATATTTGCTAAAAACATGGACAATGTTATATAAAATAGAACTGGTACCATCTTATACACTAAAATCTTCAGTAACATAGCAACTGTTAATTCTTCTTTCCCTCCACCAAAACTAACTACTCCAATTAGCATGGAAATGAATAAGGCAACAATTGATATAAGTATTACAGTCAATATAACTGTTACAT
>NZ_JBALQK010000395.1:1527-4651 GCF_036965845.1 Bacillus sp. JJ1127
CTGTTACATATTTTGAAAATAAGACCGCAACTCGTTTTCTAGGGCGAATCAGTAATTGTTTAATTGTTCCCTTTTGAAATTCTTCAGTAATTGTACGAGCTGCAAGAGTAATCCCAAAAATTGTAGTAAATACTATAATCAAATCAAGCATTGTACTTGAAAATGATACAAATCCTGAAAATTGCACCTCAGCTGGTGCCCATTTTTTAATAATGATTGCCATTGCAATTTCTAATACAACTAATATTCCCATTAAAATATACATACCTTTTTTCGCATGTAACTTTAAAAACTCATTTTGTATTAATTTTAACATTATGCTTTCACTCCCCCAGTAATCGCTAAGAACTCATCTTCAAGCGTCCTATTTTGCACTGTAACGCCATATACGAGAATATCCATATGCACAAGTTGTTTTACAATCTGCGGAATTTTTTCTTTCGTTACGGAGACCACAATAACATTTTCTTGCACTTTACCTTTAATCACTTCATTTGCACGCTGAATCTGATCTACCTCAAAAGTTACGACAACCGTTTCATCATTCTTCGCTTGTTCATGCAAGTTATATGCTTGTACAAATTGACCATTCTTAATGATAACAACACGGTCACACATCAGTTCAATCTCACTTAATAAATGACTCGATACGATTACTGCAATGTTTTCTTCTCTTGCTAAACGTTGTAAATAATCACGAATTTGACGAATACCAGCTGGATCTAATCCGTTAGTCGGCTCATCTAAAATAAGAATTTTCGGGTTGTGAAGAAGCGCTTGCGCAATCCCAAGACGTTGCTTCATTCCAAGTGAATATGTCTTCACCTTTTTGTGAATGGCATGCTCTAACTCCACCAGTTTTACAATTTCAGCAATACGTTCTTTGCCAATAGGTGTAACTGCCATATTTGCAAAATGCTTTAAATTTTGCATCCCTGTCATATAATCATATAATTCCGGATTTTCGACAATAGCCCCAATTTGTTCTAACGCCTTTTCACGTTCTGTACGAATACTATGACCACAAATCGTAATATCCCCTTCTGTTAGGGAAATAAGACCTGTCATCATTCGAATTGTCGTCGTTTTACCGCTACCATTTGGTCCAAGAAACCCATATACCTCTCCTTCTTCAACTTCAAATGAAAGATCGCGGATAATTTCAGTGCTGCCAATCTTTTTATGGACGTTTTCTAATTTTACTACTACGTTTCCCAATGATTGTTCCTCCTTTAGACTTCTAGTTTTTTATCGATAATATAGGATGTTATGGATACTAATACAAAAGTTAACAAACATTCATAACATAAACTAAACACATTCAGTCCGTCATACGGATAAAAAGATGTATCAAAATAGCCTCGCTCATTTGTTACCCCTGCATATTTAATAAAAATGATAGAATTCCCCATTTTTTCTACAATGTCTAGTGAAAATCCATATATTCCAGCGGAAACAAGGAAAGCGAATACAAATAATATTTTTCCTATCCCAGGTTTTACACGAAATGCTTTAATAATTACGCTTATAAAAATTAACATAACCAACAGATTAACTAAATCTACAAGCCATAGAAACATAGAAAAGAAATGATGTATCATTCCGTAACTATACAAATTTTTAATAAGTTGCTGAATAAGACCAACTTTTTGAACCTCACTAATGTAAAAAGAAAAAAAGTATAGAAATATAATACTTGTTACAAATATCAAGCTAAACATGAGTATAAAAAAGATTACATTTGCATATAAATACCTTTTAGCTGAAATAGCTGTATACCGAATCATAGAATTTCCTGTCATTTTTCGAAAAGAAGACATAGTTAACAGGAATAAAGAAAACGTAGTTATCGCAATTAATAATGTGAATAAAATGAGTGTCGTTTCCTGTTTATCCAAAAGTGTCCTCTTAGAAGAGCCAGTCATGTAAAAAAAGAGAATAAGCGAAACTGTAATAAATCCTGTATAGAGTACCCATATTTTCTTTTTATTACAATTATATAAGTAATGAAGGAGTTGTCTCATTGTCCAAAAACCTCCTTGAACAGCTCATGTATTGCTTTCCCTCTTTGAAAACGAATGTCTTCTACATTTTCATGTAGAACCATTTCTCCATCCTTTAAAAAGATCACTTCATCAAACAAGTTTTCAATCTCACCAATTAAATGAGTCGAAATTAAAATCGTACAATCTTCACGATAAAATTGTAAAATGAGTTCTAGTACATGTTCTCGTGAAACGGGATCAATTCCGCCAAGCGGTTCATCTAATATGTAGAGTTTTGCTTTTCTTGAAAATGTTAAAATCAGCTGTAGTTTTTCTACCATTCCCTTTGATAAAGAATCAATTTTTTCTTCTAACGGAATTTTAAACTTTGTTAGGGTATCAACCGCTTTTTGTATATCAAAATCTTGATAAAAATCACGATAGAAAAACAACGCATCTTTTACAGTCATCCATTCGTCAAACATAGGGCGGTCAGACATAAACGAAACAATTTTTCTCGTTTCTAACCCCGTCTTCTTACCCGCAATAAAAATCTCTCCTTCCGAAGGGTGCTGCAACCCTGCAATCATTTTTAATAATGTCGTTTTCCCACTACCGTTATCTCCGACAAGACCAATAATCTTTCCTTCTGTAATCTCTAAGTTTAGCTCACGAATCACTGCCCTTAAGCCATATCTCTTCCACAAGTTCTCTATTTTCAATAACTCTTTCATCAATTCTCCTCCCTTTTCTCTTCTAATGAAGAACGAAGAATTAAGAGAATTTCCTCTTCTGAAAACCCTAAATTGTCCATTCCATTTATAAAAGAATGAAGCAACTCTTTTGCCATATCTTTGCGCAGCTCCATAATTTTCTCTCCTTCGCTCGTTACATATCTTCCCATTCCTCTACGTGTTACAACGATTCCATCTCGCTCTAACTCTTGAAATGTACGCTGAATCGTATTTGGATTTACTTGTAACTCACTTGCTAATTCACGTACAGAGGGAATTTTGTCACCAGGTGATAAATGACCTGTTACAATTTCTTTTTTTATGTATTCCATCACCTGAATATAGATCGGTGTGTTAGGAGAAAACTCAATCTTCATTTCTTCCCTCCTTTTTGTCTTAGTGTAC
>NZ_JBALQK010000396.1:0-3686 GCF_036965845.1 Bacillus sp. JJ1127
AAATTATGGTGATTGAAAAATTTTATTTTATATCTGTGATTGCACAGATAATAAGGAGAAATGATTATGGCGAACAAACATTGTAAATTACTTCATAAATCGTTTAAAGAATTGGTACAAGAAAATAAACAAAAGATATTGAATGATAAACAAGAGATGGAAAAAATTGAACAACGTATTGAACAACGTTATACAATTAATAAATCGGCTTCCTAATTTAGATACGAAAACTTTGTTGATATACAAACAAGAAGATAATCGACTAGATGCAGTAGTTGGTTATCTTTTTGTTTTTTCAGTGTTTAATCTTACAAAAGTGTAATACTCATGTCACGTTTTTGAATTTCTCCTCAAATGAAAAGAGATTATGATAATAACATCATAAAAAATATATGAGGTGAATGACGTGAAAAGATATATTGCACTTTTTAGTATTTTAATTGTTTTTGCTACGATGTTAGTTGGTTGCGACTTGAATCGTATGGGAAAAGATGAGTACTACGTACAAATTACAGTTGATGGAACGGAAAAGACAGGTAAAGCTGATGATGGTCGTACATACAAATCATTTGAGTATAAATTACCTGCATTCGATAAAGAAGGTAAAGAAAAAGAAATGGAATTTACAGCTAATAAGAACCTTCGTAAAGAAGCATTCCTACGTGTATTCTATTCTGATAAAAAAGGTGTAACAGCTTGGGAAGAAGTGAAAAAAGACGAGCTTCCTGTGAAAGTAAAAGAAAAATTAGGTGTGAAATAAATAAAGGAGTTGACCTGTGGGTCAACTCCTTTATTTGTTTGCAAAATCCTCTTCTGAAATTACCGTAAATCCGTGTCTTCGGAATAAGGCTGTTGTTACACCATAACCATCTTGTTTGTTCCCATTGAATTCCCCTGTATAAATGGTAGAACTTCCGCAAGAAGGACTTCGTTCTTTTAAAATGATGTATTCTGGATTTAAATCTTTTATTTCTTCTAAAGCTTTATAAGCTCCTTGTACAAAAGCTTCGGTTACATCGTTGCCTTCTTGATCCATTACCTTTGCTTTGCCATCTAGTACATCATCGCCATTACCGCCAATGATTTCTGCTGATGGACGCGGAGTAGGTAATCCGCCTAATACTTCAGGACAAACGAGAACAGTTTCTTCTTTTTGTAATAACTCTTCGATTTTTGAAACGAGATTGTCATTTCCATCATAGCGGCAGGCAATACCACCTAAACAAGCACTTACTACAATCATGTTTTTCTACCTCAGTTCATCAAAAATTATAAAATCATCGCCCATTTTGCTTTTGAGTTCCTATTTATATATGGGGTGATAAAAATGGGAACTTTCTATAATTTAATGAAAACATATAGCGAATTTCAAAGTAAAGAAGAATTTAATGCGTATCAACAGCAAATTGTAAAGAGGTATCAATCGGATATAAACGAGACGGATTTTTTAGTGATTCGTTTGTTAGGAAGATATGCAGTTAATGAAAAACAAAAAACAGTTGGTGTTGCTTGTCCATTAATGGGAACGATTGCTGAGAAGATAGGAAAAAGTATTCGTACGGTGCGCCGCTCTGTTGCAAAGCTGGAGGAACTCGGAATTATTGAGCGGATCCCTACGAAAGAGAGACATAAGCGCGGAGGGTATAGTGCGAACTTATATGTATTTCGTAAAGCAGCGATTGACCGCATGAATGACCGTATGGAAATGACCGCATGTGAAAAGCGGGAAAGTGTAGAAGGCAGTAAGAAGGAAGATGCGCAAGAAGAAAGGGAAACGGTTTATTATAAAAACTTTTCTAAATTACAAAAGAATAGAATAACGTATGAACTTGATGAAACATATTGTCGTCATGATATTCCAATCAATTTCATACATGCGGTTATACCAATGTCCAGAAATCCGCAAACGATTAATTTGCTTTGGAGTAAAGTGGAACTTGCATATAAAAAAAGTGGATTACTAGAACAAGGTGTATTTTTGGAAAAGTTGATTGCTGATGAAGATGTTTATGCACAGGTCATTCGGCGTACGAAAAGTGTTGTAAGAGCGCATAAGTATGGGGAGATTCGGAAAGATATTGGAGCTCTTTTGTATAGTACGATGCGAGCACTATTTTTGGATGTTGGATTGGAATGGGGAGCAGCTGTAAGAAGGAGTAAAGGACTAACTTTATTTGATCCATTCAAAAAAGAGTCATGCGTGTAGCACATGACCCTTACAGGTTAATCAAACTTTCTTACTACTGGAACGCGAATTGCCACAAATAATACGAAGATAATAACTGCGATGGCGCCGCTTTTCATAATGGTTACAATCGGAATGCCAGCAGCGAGTGCGAGCGATGTAATTGCATAGGAAAGCGGGATAAAGCCCATAGATGAAAGCATCATTAAACTCATAACGCGTCCCATCATTTCTTCTTTTACAGTAGACTGAATCATTGCCATTAATGGAACGATGGCCATGGCAATGGTAATACCGTAAAAGGCACCAGCTAATAGAGCTTGCCAAAGTGCTGTACTAAAATTAATTGATAAAAAGAACACGCCGGACAGCAGCATCATGACGATACAAAACAAGCCGCGTCTACGATTGATATTCTTAAGGCCAACGATGACAGCACCAATTGCCATACCGCCTCCGACAGCTGCTTCTAAGTAACTAAATTGAAGTGAGTCACCGTGCAAGACATTTTTGATGAACAGTGGAAAACCAACTTGCATGGGACCGATTAGAAATAAGTTTAAAAAGGCACTGCAGATGAGGAATGTTGAAAGAAAAGGTGATTCCTTTACATATAAAATCCCTTCTTTAATGGATGTAAACATTCCTTTGTCTTTATCAGGTTCCTCTTGCATTGTAGATTGTATTTTCTGAACGAGTATAGCAGCAACGATGAGTAAAATGATCGTAATTGTAAAGATTGTCTCATAGTTAGTAAATTTGATAAGGATCCCCCCAAGTACAGGGCCTAAAATGACTGATGCTTGGTTTGTCATCTGCGTGAGTGAATTTGCTTGTGTTAAGCGATGTTTTTCTACTAGTTCAGGCAGAATAGATCCATCTGCTGACCAGAAGAAAGCATCTGCTAATCCGAAGAATAAAGCAAACAAAGCAAATGTATACAAGGTTACATCACCAACGATAAACCAAGTTAAAATCGTTGCAACAAGAATGGCACGAATGATATTGGAGTAAAACATAATACTTTTTTTCGGAAACTTATCTGCCACAGCTCCGCCAACAATCATAAAGATAAGTCTTGGGACACTAAGAGCAACAAAGACAACACCAAGTGAAGCTTCAAGATTTAATGTTTTCGCTATGTACCATGTTTGAGAAAAAGTAAAAAAGGCTAAAGCAAAGCTTGAAAATAGAGTAGCTGCCCAGAGGAAAAGGAAGTTGGTATTCTTTAATAACGGCTTTCCGCTTCCTTCTAAAGCAGATTTATTTTGTTGTAATTTCTCCATACTGCTTCCTTTCTATGTAACAATTTTGAACGGATATAAAATCCTGTTAACACTCGTTTTATACAGTTTCGAATATTTCTATACTGCACTTTTTAATTGTAGACAATGATAGCAGATTTGCCGGTTCTGGTGCAAGTAATCTCTAAATCTTGAGCATACTGATACTATTATTCTGAAAAGGTGTGTCACCGGTATGGAATTATATAAATCCATTT
>NZ_JBALQK010000396.1:3833-6223 GCF_036965845.1 Bacillus sp. JJ1127
AAAAAGAGGGGTTTTATGTAGGCTTTTTAATTAATGTATATATAGGAAAAACATTTTTTTTAGATTACATGATTCATAATTTTCCAATTAAATAAAACCTGTCTATTGCTTGTTGTATCTCTTTTAAAAATCCTATATATTTAATCTTCCAGGGGTTGATGAATTAATAATCATACAGTAGTCTGGTGTTAAAATAATCATTTGGTTTATATAATTATGATTCGTGAATAGTATGGAACACGTAGACTTACAGTGTTCTTTTTTTAATTGACAATCTTATTCGTTACATATATATAAATCATTATTTGTATTTATTATATACATAAACGAAGTATTTCTTTCGTTATTGATAAAGGAACAGAGGAGATTTCATGTATGAAAAAAAGAATTGTAATCATAGAAGATGAAGATAATATCCGAGACATATGTAAACGATACTTGGAAAGAGAAGGATATGAAGTATACACCGCTGGAAATGGAGCGGAAGGTTGGAATGTATTTCAGCAATATCAACCAGATTTAATTATTTTAGATTTGATGATGCCGAAAAAAGATGGCTGGGAATTATGTGAGGAAATTCGTCAATACTCTAATGTCCCTATTATTATGTTAACCGCTAGGGGAGAAGAAAGAGATCGAATTTTAGGATTAACAATGGGCGCGGATGATTATGTGACAAAGCCGTTTTCACCTCGTGAATTAGTATTAAGGGTGCAAATTATATTAAGAAGAGGAAATCAAACAACGATACAAGCGAAAGAACCTGTATCAGAAATGATAGAGTTCCTAGATTTGAAGATTGATCCAACGAAAAGACGTGTATTTGTTTGTGGATATGAAATTGAGTTAACGGTGAAAGAATTTGAGGTACTTTATCTAATGGCAAAACATCCAAAACAAGTATTTTCACGATCTCAACTTCTGGAACAGATATGGGATTTTGAGTATGAAGGATGCACAAATGTAGTAACAGTGTTAATGAGTCGTCTACGTGAAAAATTGGAGAAGCATACAACAAAGAACCGTTGGATTCATACAGTTTGGGGTATAGGATATCGCTTTGAGCCAGGTGGAGGAAATGAAATATGAAGTTAAGGTATCAATTGTTATTGATGAATGTATTAAGCACGGGCATCATAGTCATTTCGATCTGGTATAGTGACAGAAGAATGTTACTTACACCGGAACAAACACGGTTATTAATAGGAATTGTGTTGATAGCAATGGTTCTTTCGACAATTATTTACTGGTTAATGACACGTCCTATTATGAGATCGATTCAAAATTTAATTGCATTAACGAAACAATTTAGTGATAGACACTTTGAAACGATGTACATAATCGGAAAAGAACCAGAAGAGTTTAAAGAGTTAGCAACAGCTTTTCAACAAATGGCTAAAAAATTAGAAGAAAGCTTTACGAAGTTAGAGCAAGGAGAAAAAGCACGTACAGAACTAATTGCAAATATTTCTCATGACTTACGGACCCCTATGGCTAGCATTCAATTGATGATAGAAGCGTTACAAGATGGTTTAATTGAAGATCCTAATGTAAAAATGCAATATCTAACGACAATCCTAAACGAAATTCAAAGATTAAGTGGGTTAATTAATAATTTGTTTGAGCTTTCTAAGTTAGAACTTGGACAAGAAGTCTTTCACCCTAGTTTAACACATGTAGACAGCATTCTATTAGAAGTACTAGATTCCCATGCAATCTTATTGAAGGACAAAGATATCCATTTGCAATTGCACGTTTCGGATACATTGCCACGACTTTGGATTATGCCGTGTAAAATCATGCGGGTTATCAGTAATTTGTTACATAATGCAATTCGGCATTCCCCTACATTTGGAACAATCGAGTTAATTGTAGAAGAAAATAAACAGAAACAGCAAGTTACATTCACTTTGCGTGATGAAGGAGAAGGGATTTCTTACGATGATCAATTACGTATATTTGATCGTTTTTTCAGAACAGACCCATCAAGAAGTTCACAATCTGGAGGGTCTGGACTGGGACTAGCCATTGCAAGATCACTAGTTGAAATACACAAAGGAGAAATTGGTGTTCAAGATCGTTCGGATGGGAAACAGGGATGTGAATTTTGGTTTACTCTTCCCGTTACATCAGAGTAGACATTCTAACTTACCTAGAAAGAAAGGGAAATGGCGATAAAGAAATGAAAGCTAACACTTAGTATACTAGGTTATCTAACAATGGCATTGACATTATGATTAGTAATTAATATATCTATAAACGAAAAACCCTTCAGAAAACTTGAAGGGTTTTTCGTTTACATAAGCAACAAAGATATGGATCACACAAATAGAGAAAAAGAATCTTTTATTTCTTTTTTGTTAAACAATCAAAGCAAACGACTATTGGGT
>NZ_JBALQK010000397.1:0-2428 GCF_036965845.1 Bacillus sp. JJ1127
AAACATCTCTACATCATAAATGTTCATTATGATGTAGAGATGTTTTTTTGTATGAACAGCAAAGTAATATTTGGTGATTTCTGAAAACTCCCACTAATTATTTGTTTTTTATGTTATTATAAACTGTAAATTTAAGGGATTAGGGGGATGGAAATGGCTACACAAAATCAATCTGAAGAAAGCTGTTTTATATGTCAGAAACATAAAGGGGATTTTAAAGTACCAGGTGGAGTGATTTTTGAAGATGATCTCGTATATGTGGGACATGTTTACTGGGAAGAAGAAGAGACGTATCTTGGATATGTAATGATTGATATAAAAAGACATACGCCTGGGCTGGCCGAATTAACAGAAGAAGAGGCGAAAGCTTTTGGCTTAATTACGAGTAGAGTAAGCCGGGCACTTAAAGAATGTGAGGGTGCAGAACATATTTACGCTTTTGTTTCTGGCAATGGAGCCACTCATATGCACATGCATATTATTCCGCGTTATCCAAATACACCGAAGGAATTTTGGTCACCAACTAAAGTTGCGAACTGGGAAGGTGCACCTCATGGACAAGCAGAACAAATACAAAAATTATGTGAAAGAATTCAAACGTATATGGTAAATGAATATGCATATAACAAGTAATACACAATATTCATGGGTTGGTAATGAGGAAATGTGTTTAGGGGAAATTTCAGTTAAGCAATATGGTGATATAGTACTTGGAAGATATGGCGGCAATATAAGTGCAGGTGCAAAGAAGAATGAAGATGGTACTTTCGTTTGGTCAAATGGTAATTGGGAATTTGCAATTATATTAGATAGCCACCATAGTGCGGAAAGTGTAGCTTTGGTAATACATACAATACAAAATGAATCTGAAAATATAAAGGTTTTACTAGAAGAACCTATTGAAACAGTATTTCGTTCTATCGAAAATCACATACTTACAATTTTTCAATCCAATTCATTCAAACAGGCGTGTCAGCAAGTAAAGGGTGAAACAGCTTGCTTAATATGTGTAAGAAAAGAAAATTATATTTGGTGGTTTTCTATAGGGGATTGTCTTGTTTATGTATTTCATGAAGAGTTACATAAACTAGGGCAGTATATGTTGAATCAACGTCATTTTTATGAATGGATTGGACATGTAAATACATTTTCTTTACCAGTTCCTTGTTATTCATCTGGTATTCGAGAACTGCGTATGGGGAAAAGTAGAATTGTAATGATAACAGATGGTGTACTAGAATGCGGAGAACGTCGTTATGAAAATCCATTCCATTTGTATCAAGATATGTATGAAAATAAACCAAAATTAACAAAATGTGTTCAAAATGTACTAGAGCACGTTCATCATCAGCTTGGACGAGATAGTGCGACAATAATTAGCTGGGATTATGAAAATCGTGCTTATGCTACTTACCCGAGTGATCAACCAGAGAAAATGCGATCTTCAAATAGGAGGTAGGAAATGAAGCGACCTTTATTACGGGCGGAGGCTATTATCATAAACGAGGATCATTCCAAAGCTCTCGTTCAGTGTGACGATCAAGAAACATTTTATCGTTTTCCGGGTGGATCGATTGAGTTCGGTGAGACAGCACGTGAAGCAATTATTCGGGAGTTACTTGAGGAATATGATTTACAAGTTCGAGTAGAAGAATTAGCAATTGTAAATGAGCATATATTTGAAGTTGATGGAGAATTGAATCATCAATGTACGTTTTTTCCTTAGTGTAAACCTATAAACCTTACAAATAATGTACTATACCATAAAGAGCATACAAATATTATTTTGGTATGGAAAAGTATACAAGAGTTAAAAGATAAACCGACTTATCCAGAGGGAATTGTTCCTTTGATAGAACAAAAGGGAGAGAGTGTAGCGCATTTACTTACTCAAAAAGTATATTCCTAATCAATTGAAACTGAGGGATTGGATATTTTAGAGGAGGGCTATTTTATATTGTGGAAATTTATAATATTAATTGTAATTATTATCGTTTCGTTTTTTCTTTTGGAGAAATTGCTAAGAAAAAAATTGCATATACCTAATAAAAATAGATTTATATATAAACCTGTAAATGCTATTCATAAGTGGGGAGAAATTATTATTACAATTATTTATTTAATTGCTAGTTTCGTTTTGATTGCTACTATGAATTATATAAATTTGGGTTATTTCATGTTTGTGTTTTTTATTGTTTTACATATGTTTCGGACATTTATGGAATGGAAATTTGATAAAGAATCAAAGGAATATGTAATATCTTTTATAGGGGTTATATATTTAACGATTACATGCAGTGTAGTAATGTATTTACTTTAGCTTTTCATTTTATTTGCAAGTAGTAAAATCCACGATTCAAGTTTCAGTAAAGCAATGATACGGTAAAGGTTTTATTGGTGAGAGCTCATAATGATTAGGTGATAAAAC
>NZ_JBALQK010000398.1:0-409 GCF_036965845.1 Bacillus sp. JJ1127
CATGTATAGTCTGAAGGGGTTTTATATATAAAGATAAACAATTATAATAACACCATACATGGATACTGATTTCAAAGTGAGCTTATAACATAGAAAGAAGGGGAAAAAGTGGGTGAATTCATAGGAGAGATGGCAGCACAATTCGTTCTTTGTATTCCTACAAAAAAACAAAGAATAGTTAATAAAAAATTCAAGTTACTAAGACAACAAAAATGGTTTCAAGATAAGTATGGCTCAATTGTTTTTTTTAACTCGAATGTAAAGGATTTTATTATGGGGTATGACATTGATAAAATGTTAAAAGATGATTCAGAAATTATGATATTTCAGAAAGAGCTGAATAGAATATTAAAGAAATAACTTGTTATGATATTACGGTGAAGACAAATAATATATATCAATTAAAAAA
>NZ_JBALQK010000398.1:536-3226 GCF_036965845.1 Bacillus sp. JJ1127
ATGTCGAAAAATTAAAGTGAATTTATATAGGTATGAGCAGGAGATGACGTAATTTGAACGCATCTCCTTATTTTTTTGTAAGGGCATTCGATTATGATTCTTTTTGTAATTGCTGAATCCTCTTTTCTCCCCATTTCAGTATCCTTGAGGATACTTTCTATCAAAAAAGTGCATTCTTCTCGTATTTTTATACTATATTTATAATAACAGTTGTAGGAAAGAAATGGTCACTTCATTTTATATTATCATAATTTGATTAGAGAAGATTGAATGGAGGGGGAGGCAAAGATGAAGAGAATGGGGACGATGACAAAAGGTTTTATTAGTAACTATCTGGCAGAACAACCAATTGTAATAAATAGTCGTTACACATATAGTTTACCTTTATATAGCACTGGAATAATGATTTTAGAATTGCTGGAAAACGGTTATATACATGTAAATCAAAAGGATGTAATAGAAATTGTAAAAGATCAAGATATAAAAGGTCCGTGTTTTAATAGTCTTATGTTATTCTTACAAAATAATGAAACACGTACATGTAAAGAATGGATTTACTATTTTGGTACGGAACAAAAAATAGTGAATGAAATATTTATGGATGTGTTAAAAGAGATGGAAGAAGAAGGGATCATTCGGTTTCAATCTAAAAAGATATTGTCATTCATTGTTAATCAAATAAAAGTGGAATATGTATATGGGGCTAATTCATTTGTAGATCATATACAAAAAGATGTGTTACTTAAAAAGGGAAATGAAATTGAGAAAATCGCATTACTATGGAAATATTGCTATGCAGCTTATATGAATGAACAAGAAATATTCTCTTTGCAGAAAGAGCAAACAATTTACAAGTTTGTACAACAAATTCAAGAGGGGGTTCTTGAAGGAGCGCAAAGAAATGTTTTGTTTGTGTAATTGAAAAAGGAAAACTCGAAAACAAAATTTTATTCCGTATGAATAGGTAGTAAGCTTCTCACATTTGTACAGACGTGTAATAAACACGGAAAAATTAAGTTGGTAGTAAAATGAACTGTATCCTATAAAATGGACAGTTTAATAAAAAGACCATGAAAAATTAAGCACTTAAAAGATGGTTTCGGTATTCTTACCGGAGCCATCTTTTTTAGTGTCCACTGATAGCGATAATGATTATAATCCTCCATATAATTTTGAATGGCAAGTTGAAGAGATTCAAATGTTTGACACGTTTTATACTGTAATTCATTTTTTGTATGTCCAAAAAACGATTCCACTTTTATTTACAATCAATTTCTTGTAAATGAGAAAGTAACTGACCATGAATTCGTAATAAAGTTTGAATATCTTCGTTTGGCATTTTGTTAATATATGTGTAATTGCACGATAAGAAGAGGAATTTTCAATAGATTTTTATGTAAGTTCTATTCTTTTCAATAATTAAATATTAAATAATTGAAATATAAAAACAAGAATAGAGAATGTATATAGCTGTTGGTATTTCAGCTGAAAAACAAGCAATCATTACTCAAAATTTAAGTTATTAAGTTAACAAAAATAACCAAAGGAAAATATTGGTATATACAAATGTAAAAAACTTACTATTCAGAATATTTTTGACGAGTTATAATATATTCATTGTGACGAAAGACCATAGTTTTAGAATCCATAAGCTGTAATTGTAAAGGCTAATAAAAAAGAATTTTGGAATGAAAAAGAAGGAGAGGAATATGAATAGTGATGTCGCAACACTGAAGAGATATAAGGAGTTAGATTCTATACGAGGGATTTCTTCACTTTTAGTGATGATTGGACATCATCTTATGATTTTTTCAGCATATCAAAATTATCGTTATGAAGATAAAGAACCATTTGTTGTATACCTATTGAAAGAAACACCTGCTCGCATTATTTTTAGTAGTGGTAACGAGTCAGTTATTGTCTTTTTTATTTTGAGTGGGTTTGTCCTATATGGATCTATTCAAAAGAACTACAGTAGTTATGGAGCATATTTTTTAAAGCGTGTATGTAGGATATATATCCCATACGTTGTGGCAATAATAATAGCTATTTTGTGCCAGCTTACAATGAGTCAATATGGTATTTCTTATTTAAGCGAATGGTTTAATCGCTCGTGGACGATAAAATACTCTTCAAATCTAATTATGCAGCATATTTTATTGATTGGGAAATATAATACTGATGCATATAATAGTGTTATTTGGTCTCTTGTTCATGAAATGAGAATCTCTATTATCTTCCCATTAGTTTTATTCGTTTGCTTGCGTAAAACAGTTCGATCTTCATTACTGGCTTTGCTTAGTTTAAGCGTATGTGCTATCTCGATATTGTATTTAAATCAATCTCACTTAACATTAACAAGTTATGCATTAACACTACATTACACTGTGTTGTTTCTATTAGGGGCATTAGTTGCAAAATATAAAAATAATTTAATAGTGTTTTGTAGTAATTGTACTAAAAATATGAAATTCTTATGGCTTATATTGGCCGCTTTGTTTTATATGTATGAAGGGATTATTGGAGAAATTAAAGTGTTAAACAATTTTTTGTTTCGGGATTACGCAGTAGCGATTAGTGCATGCCTATTCATTATATTAAGTCTTTCAGTACCAACTGTTTCATCCTTACTATGTAACAAGTATTTATTATATCTAGGGAAAATTTCTTACAGTCTTTATTTGTATCAT
>NZ_JBALQK010000399.1:0-1581 GCF_036965845.1 Bacillus sp. JJ1127
TTAATTGATGTATATATGTGTTAAAGTGTACCTTATAATCAATAAGCCTAATACAATTATAGTTTATTAGGCTTATTGATTTGATAGTAATGTAAAGTAAGAACAATCTAATTGAAAGAAGAATATTATGAATCCAAATAGCGGTTTTGATGATATATTTTTCGATCTTGATTTCCGCTTCTATATTCATGGACATATCTTTTGAAGTTCCAAGATTGTAAAAATTTATTCGCAGCGTTGTATCCAGATTGATAGAGCCATTCTTTTTCGGCATCAGTTAATTGGAAATTGGTACTTGTAATTGAACCTGTTGGAATTGTAATGGTTCGCGCTTTTGATTCTTTATCCAAATAACGTAAGTCGTGTGCTTGCATCATTGTTTTAAATAACCCTTTGAACATAGAAATAGGCTCTTCATAAGGAACAGGCTCTGCTTGGATTTCATCTTTCACAAAATGGAAGCCAAAGGTAGGCCAGCGAGGTATAGTGGGTGAGTCGAAGATCCAGATTGGATAATTGCTTAAAATACCACCATCAACCATGTAACAAGGTTGTTTCCATTTTGGTGTTTTCCATTTCACTGGTTCAAAAAAGAAAGGAATAGTCCCGCTCATTCTAACTGCTTTTGCGATTGGAAAACGATAATTTGAAAAACCATAGTTGGGTAAGTCATCAGGGAAAACAACCATTTTGCCATTGCTTATATCTGAAACGATGATTTTTAGATTTTTTGGATTAGGTAAGTCACTAAAATGATAAATTCCCTTTTTTCTTAGTAAGTCTTCTAGCCATTCTTCTAAAAATACATTGGAATAGATTCCTAATCTAGCCCATGTGTTTAACCCTTTTCCTATAAGTGGGATCTTATCAAGTAAAGTTTTTTTTGTGAATTGATGGTAATCTACGTTATTTATAATGTCTTTTAGCTCTGTACAAGAATAACCAGCTGCCAAAAGGGCTGCGATAATAGCACCAGCTGATGTTCCGGCTACGCGTTCGCAATCGTAGCCTTGCTCAGCTAATGCACAAATTGCCCCAACATGTGCAATTCCACGAACACCCCCACCTTCAAACACACCATCAATTTTCATAAGAATGATTCCTTTCACATAATGAATTTTTTATATAGCAAAAGAGCACGTAAATCACGTGCTCTTTTACAATAGTTTTTAAATCTTACTTAGCAGCCGACGAAGCCGCCCCAGCAGCTAGCTCCAATGATGATTAGAAGGATAAATAAAACGATTAATAACGCGAAACCGCCATAACCACAACCACCGCCGTAACCACCACCGTAACCGAAACCGCCGTAACCACCATAACCGCCACAACTATATCCGTAACCCATGTGGAAAGCCTCCTTATATTAAAAGTCAAAATGAATGATTAGAGGGTCTACTGTAAGAAATTATGAGATATCATGTTTGTAGGAACACTGTATACTATGCTTTTTTAAACTTGTTCGCGTATGAGAGATGAGCCCGTTTTTTGATGGTTTGTTTATTCAGAAGATGAAGTCGTTACTATATGTGTGCTATGATACGAATAAGTACATTACTTAAGGAGAGTTTATGAAAAAGA
>NZ_JBALQK010000399.1:1618-3794 GCF_036965845.1 Bacillus sp. JJ1127
GAATTAGTAAATACGATATTTCCTTGTATAAAAGTTACTCCTATACAAAAGGATACACTTGCAATTGGTTGTTCTAAAATGGGAGGAGTCCCTGATGTGCCCATTTCATTTGAATATCCAACATATAAAGAGAATCCATTACATTTTATTGCGCAATTTAATTTAAATGATTTACATGATGTAGGTATGAGTCACAATCTTCCTAAAACAGGAATGCTCTATTTTTTTTGTTATGAAAATCATTTTGATGAAGATGTAAATCAGAAAGATGTAGGATGTGTACTTTATTATGATGTTTCACCTGAACAACTGCGAAGAATGGATGAAATCCAACCGAAATTTATACAATGTGAAATATCATTTGAATGCACTTATAAATTACCAGAGCTCTTTATTGAAAATGAAGATGATTCGGATCGTTTTCTGCAGTTACTTGAGGAATTAATCCCAGATCATTATGACAACCATCAATTATTTGGTGAACCTTTCTCTGTTCAAGAAGAAGTGTTTCAAGAAGCTGGCGATTACATTGGTGTGAATCCTCATCATATGACGCTATTATTCCAAATTGATTCTGATTATAAGAATTGTAATATGATGTGGGGAGATTTAGGGATGTTATACTTTTGTATTGGAAATGATGATTTGAAGCATCGTCGTTTTGAAAATACATGCTGTATATTACAAACTTGTTAGAAAAAAGAAAAGTAGTAGTTACTTCTAATGGAGGGGTTACTACTTTTTTAGTTTATATATTACCGAAATTTCTTTTAATAATATTTAAATGGCAATTAATAAATATACATAATCTCATATTTTCTTTTTGAAAAAATACTGTATACTCTAAAAATATATGAACATTTTTTCGTATATTTTTAGAGTAGGAGGAGTGACAAGATGAAGAAAACAAACAAGTATGTAACAGCTATCGTACTTTGTTCAACAATTATGATCAGTGGTTTACATGTGCATTCCGTATCTTATGCAGCGTCAACTCAAAAGGTAGCAGCTACACCATCAGATACAAAGTTGTTAGAAGATTTTCAGAAAGAGTTAAAAAAGCGCATTGATAATCGAGAAGAAAATATTATAATCACATACAAAACAAAAGAGAAAAATGGTAGAGACGTAATGGATAAGCTCTTTCAAGAGTATAGTAAAATTGTAGATGCAGATGAGTACGTAAAATATAATATAGCAAGCACTAAGTACTCTATACGTGGAATACCAGGAAACTATGCGTTTACATTAAACATTACATATCGTGAATCAAAGGAACAAACACAATATGTAAAGACGCAGGCAAAATCGATTGTGAATTCTATAATAAAAGCTGGCATGGATGATCATGAAAAAGTAAAAGCGATTCATGATTATGTTGTGAAACATGTTTCCTATGATACTTCTTATAAGGCATATACAGCATATGACGCGTTGGCCAATCGCTCAGCTGTTTGCCAAGGATATACGCTATTAACATATCAATTATTAAAAGAAGCGGGTATTCAATCACATATCGTAACTGGAAAAGGAAATGGACAAGCGCATGCTTGGAACCTAGTGAAGATTGAGGATAAATGGTATCACCTCGATACGACATTTGATGATCCAGTTCCAGATAAAGAAGGACGTGTAACATATTCTTACTATAATATGTCTGACGAGCAATTAAGCAAAGACCATGAATGGGATCGTAGTAAATATCCAGTAGCATCTACGAATTACTATAATGAATTAACAAGTAAGATGAAGAAAGGTAGTTCCAAAAAGTTGGTATATCAACAAATGCTAAAAGACACGAATTTAGTCTATCTGTCTACGCAATATGGGGCTGAAGATTATAATGAGTTGAAACAAAAATTACAGAAGCAATTTACTACGAAACCTCAAAAAGTAGAACTGCGTTATAAGCAATCTATGGATGGAACAATGCAAGATATTAAAAAAGTATTAAATGAACTTACTTGGCCAAAAGGTGCGAAGCAAGTTTCTTATCAAGTTGCACCGTATAGTGCGATGGCAGGGTATTCATTAGCAACAATCACATTTACGTATTGATGAAAAAGGGCATCTGTAAAAGGTGCTCTTTTTATGTTTATAGGTAAATGCAGAATTATTTACATTGAGTGTATGGTAAAATTATCAAAAAAGAGGGATTTTATGTCCGTTTTTTAAT
>NZ_JBALQK010000400.1:0-3829 GCF_036965845.1 Bacillus sp. JJ1127
AGAAAAAGATTCGGGGCCCCGAATCTTTTTCTTAATATATCTTTTTGTATTAAACAAGAATCTTCATAACGTTACGTACAGATTCTACTGAACGATCTAACGCTTCTTTTTCTTCTTGGCGAAGTTCTAATTCAATAATTTTTTCAATTCCGTTACCACCTAGAATTACTGGCACACCTAGGTAAAGATCGCTATAGCCATATTCACCTTCAAGGTATGCGATAGCTGGTAACACACGACGTTGATCTTTTAAGATCGCTTCAGTCATCTCAACTAGAGAAGCAGCTGGTGCGTAATATGCACTACCATTTCCTAGTAAGCTTACAATCTCACCGCCACCTTTACGTGTACGTTCTACGATTGCTTCTAAGCGATCTTTAGGAATTAATGTTTCTAATGGAATACCGCCTGCATAAGAATAACGAACAAGAGGTACCATGTCATCACCGTGGCCACCAAGAACGAATCCTGTAATATCTTTTACAGAAAGGTTTAATTCTTGTGCGATGAATGTACGGAAACGAGCTGTATCTAATACACCTGATTGACCGATAACACGTTCTTTCGGGAATCCTGCTTCTTTAAATACAGAGTATGTCATTGCATCAACTGGATTTGTTAATACAACAATAATTGCGTTTGGTGAATGTTTTGCGATATCTTGTGTAATACTTTTCATAATTTTAGAGTTTGTCGCTACTAAATCATCACGGCTCATACCCGGTTTACGTGCAATACCTGCTGTAATAACAACAACGTCAGAATCAGCAGTATCTGCGTAATCAGATGTGCCGATAATGTTAGCATCAAAACCTTGTACTGGGCTTGCTTCTAACATATCTAACGCTTTCCCTTTTGTTGGATTTTCCAGTTGTGGAATGTCCACTAATACAACATCTGCAAGCTCTTTTTGTGCTAATAAGAACGCTGTTGTTGCTCCTGTAAATCCTGCACCGATGACTGATACTTTTTTGCGTTTGATTGTCATAATTTCTCCCCCAATTTGATTATGCGTTTTTGATTGCCGCTACATCCATATTGTTAATAAGCGCATCCGCAAATTCAGAACATTTCACTTCTGTTGCACCATCCATTAGACGAGCGAAGTCATATGTTACTACTTTTGAAGCAATTGTTTTTTCCACTGAAGCAGTTACTAATTTCGCAGCTTCATTCCAACCTAAATGTTCTAATAATAATACCCCTGAAAGAAGAACAGAAGATGGATTTACTTTATCTAAACCTGCATATTTCGGAGCTGTACCATGTGTAGCTTCGAAAATAGCATGTCCAGTAACATAGTTAATGTTTGCACCAGGTGCAATACCAATTCCACCTACTTGTGCTGCAAGTGCATCAGAAATATAATCGCCATTTAAGTTCATTGTTGCAACAACATCAAACTCACGTGGACGTGTTAAGATTTGTTGTAAGAAGATATCTGCAATAGAATCTTTTACGATGATTTTGCCAGCCGCTTCAGCTTCTGCCATCGCTTTATTCGCTGCATCTTTACCGTCTTTTTCAACAATGCGATCATATTCAGCCCAAGTAAATACTTTATCGCCAAATTCTTGTTCCGCAACTTCATAACCCCAGTTTTTGAAAGCACCTTCTGTAAATTTCATAATGTTTCCTTTATGAACTATTGTAACAGAAGAACGTTTTTCGTTAATTGCATATTGAATTGCAGCACGAACAAGACGCTTTGTCCCTTCTTCTGAAATTGGTTTAATACCAATGCCTGATGTTTCTGGGAAGCGAATTTTATTTACACCCATTGTTTCTTTTAAGAACTCAAGCACTTTTTGTGCTTCTGGAGATCCTTGTGCATATTCAATACCAGCATAAATGTCTTCTGTATTTTCACGGAAAATAACCATATCAGTATCTTCCGGACGTTTTACAGGTGAAGGAACACCTTCAAAATAACGAACTGGACGTAAACATACATATAAATCTAATTCTTGACGAAGCGCTACGTTTAGAGAACGAATACCACCGCCAACAGGAGTTGTAAGCGGGCCTTTGATTGCGATTAAATATTCGCGGATTAGATTCAATGTCTCTTCTGGTAACCATTCGCCTGTTTGGTTGAATGCCTTTTCTCCTGCAAGCACTTCTTTCCAAACGATTTTCTTTTCACCGTCATAAGCTTTTTCAACAGCCGCTTCTAATACACGAGATGCAGCCGCCCAAATATCTGGTCCAATTCCATCTCCTTCAATGAACGGAATAATCGGATTGTTTGGTACATTCATAACACCATTCGTTACAGTAATTTTTTCTCCTGTCATCTGTGATAACCCCCATGTTTGAAATTTCATATGTGTGAAACTGAGGGAATAACCCCTCAGTTCAAACCGTTAGTCAAATTAAAATATTCTAACCATTACATCTTCACGAAAAAATCAGACTTTTAAAAGTGTATTTACACTATCAATATAGTGTTTTTTACTTATCGTTGCGCTAATGGAACGTATTTTTGATGCGTCGGTCCATTATAGTCAGCACGCGGACGGATTAAGCGGTTATTTTCATATTGTTCTAGAATATGAGCTAACCATCCTGACATACGGCTAACTGCAAAGATTGGTGTAAATAAATCATGGTCAATTCCTAAACAATGGTATACAGAAGCAGAATAGAAATCGACATTTGGTGGAAGACGTTTTTCTTTTGTTACGATGTCTTCGATTTTAATAGACATATTATACCATTTTTCTTCCCCTAAAAGCTCGCATAATCTCTTAGACATTTCACGTAAATGTTTCGCACGTGGATCACCATGCTCATACACGCGGTGACCGAATCCCATAATCTTCACTTTATTTTGAAGCGCATTATGAATATAGGACTCTACATTCTCTTCATCACCAATTTCTGTTAACATCTTCATTACATTTTCATTTGCCCCGCCGTGAAGAGGCCCTTTTAACGCACCGATTGCTGCTGTAATACCAGAATATACATCTGAAAGTGTAGCAACACAAACGCGTGCTGTAAATGTAGAAGCATTTAATTCATGATCTGCATGAAGCACAAGCGCTTTATCAAAAGCTTCAATTTCTACTTCATTTGGTTCGCGATCATTTAACATATATAAAAAGTTTGCAGCTAATGATAAATCTTTTCGTGGCTCAACAACTTCTAAACCTTTGCGAATTCTTGCATATGCCGCAACAAGAGTTCCTACTTGAGCCTGTAATTTAACCGCTTTCAAATAATTGGACTTTTCATCCATTACTTCAGCGCTCTCATCGTATAATGATAACATGGAAATCGCTGTTCGTAAAACAGACATTGGATGCGCAATCTTTAAATCTACTTGTTTTAAATATGTTAAAATCTCACTTGGAACTTCAAAATATTGGGATAAAGTTTCTTTGAACTCCGTTAACTCCTCTTCGTTAGGAAGCTTGCGGTGCCATAATAAGTATACCACTTCTTCAAATGTAGCATTCTCCGCTAAATCATCAATATTATACCCCACATACGTTAATGTATCATCAATAATTGAACTCACGGATGATGTTGTTGCTACTACCCCTTCTAAACCTCGAATAACAGTCATGACATTCTCTCCTTTTTCTGAAAATTCTCCCAACCTTGTATTCACTTGCTCCCCTTCTAAATTATGAGCGCTCGTTCACTCTTTAGGCAAGCAAAATGCACGATCATGCAAATTTATTGTGATGCTCCCATCATGTAGTTCCACTGCCTTTTGTAAAGCATGAGCGTGAGTTTCTCTCCGAATCCTCACGCTTAGAACAACAGATGGTGAGGAAAACTAGTTTCGAAGAGTTTATGATAAAAACAACATAAAACA
>NZ_JBALQK010000401.1:0-1754 GCF_036965845.1 Bacillus sp. JJ1127
ATATATATGTTACAATTATTATGAAAACTAACGAAAAATATGGTAACTGGAGATGAATATGTTGAAAAAAATAAAAGATGAACGTCTCATACTACAAAATTTAAAAAACATACGAATTGCATTTATCTTTCAATCGATTGGTATAATAGTGATTTTAGCTTATATTGGCTTTACTAATGGAATAGATCAAATTACAAAATCTCCATTATGGTTATTATTCATGCTAACAAGTATCCTTCTCTGCTATTTACAAATGGGAATTTCTATTGATGCAGAAGAAGATAAAAAAGGAATTAAATTGACCCCTTACTATAAGCTTGTTTTACGCTCTGCTATTGTAGGAATCATTTTTGCAATTATCTATGTTATTTTCAGTCCTGACAGGCCACTACGGGAAGCTATTCTTATGGGAAGTATTTTCTTTTTATGCTTTTTAGCTTCTTATTCTGCTGGTTACTTTATCAAGAAAAATCGTTTACAGAATCATGACGAATGATTACTACTTAGTCTAAAAATAAAATCGCTAAAAACATGTTTATGTAAGAAGAGGAAGGTATACCCCTTCCTCTTTTTTTGTTAACGTACTGTTCCAGTAAGGCTAGCACGAATGTCTCGGAACATATTTGTTACATCACGATTTAAATCGTTTGTAACTGTTCCGCTGCGCAGACGCGTATTTATCGTATCTACACGTTCAAACATGTCATTTTTTACTGTTACATATACATTTCGGTTTTTCACATCATTCGCAACTGCTTGACGAATTTCATTTGCCATTGCTGTTTCATCTGTCACTGGATTGCGTGGTTTCACTGCAATAACTACATCATTTCCACGCACAACTGTAGAAACACGATCCACATTATTCATACCCTTAACACGATTTGTAATTCTTTCTGCAGTTTTACCATCATTGTTCATGTATGAATTATTCATTGTAACGTTACGAGTTGGATATGGATTTGCCATTTGACCGTGGTAATTTACATCACGGTAGTAGTTATATCCAACATCATTACGACGATCATATACATTATCTGTAACTCTATTTCCATTTCGATATGTTACATAATCTGTATATTGATTTGTACGTGTTACATTATTTCTGTATGGTTGTGTATCATAATAAGATGTACGTTCATAATTGTAGTTCGCATTACGCCCATCCATTGCACTTTTATTCTTAGGTGTACCACATGCAGCTAATGCACTGGTAACTAACAAAGAAGCGGCAATAATTTTAACTTTTTTATTCAATACAAAAACCTCCCTTGTTAGAATGAACTTTTCTTTTGAAAAGCTCCCTCTTATCATGAGTAACAAAGAAGGTTTTTACACTGTTAATATTTCACTAGTAATCCCCTAAAATTTTCCATAAAGTTCTCTTTATTCCTCTTCTTCCACAAGTGGATTTCCAAAAATATCTGGCGGATCTGGCTGATAATACATTGTACCTGGTTGAGGTGCATATGCAGCCTGTGTTGGTTGATAATATAAAGGGCGCGCGTACTGTGGTCCGCCTGGCTGTGGACTATATAAAGTTCTTTCCTCACCGCCGCACCCACAATCCTCCTCTTCTGGCATCATTGGTGGCATGTTGTTTTCCATTGGCATTATATTTGGCATCGAAGCATATTGCGATGCAATTGGTGCTCCTTGTGGATATGGCATGTTATAATACGGATTTTGTTGTTGATAGTACGGATACTGTTGCGGCATCATATTTGACATTGGATTATTTTCCATCATCGGCA
>NZ_JBALQK010000402.1:0-2263 GCF_036965845.1 Bacillus sp. JJ1127
ATGTTTTTTAATAAATGTATATATTTTTTTATAACATATTTATAAATATTTCAGGTCTTCCCCAGTTCATTTGCGCACAAACAAATCGTATTTTCTCTTCATCAATTGTATGCAGACCCTCTTCTAGTAAACATGAAATTGGAACTTCACAATGAATTTTCGCCAATTGTAATGATACATTTAAGTTCTCTAAATCACTTTCAATTTTTGTACGTTGTGCTTTTGTTAATGATGCTATGTTTTCTAATACTGCCGATACTGTTCCGTGTTCTTGAATGAGCTTATATGCCGTCTTTTCACCAATTCCTTTTACACCTGGATAGTTATCACTTGTGTCTCCCATAAACGCTTTCGCATGGACGATTTGCCAAGGTTCCACTCCTTTTTCTTCCATAATCTTCTCAGGAGTATAATACTCATAGTTTCCGATTCCCTTACGAAGAAGCATGACCGTAACATTTGTATCGACAAGTTGTAGTAAATCAGTATCCCCTGTTAAGATATATACTTCCGCTTCATTACAATATTCTTCTGCTAACGTCCCAATGCAGTCATCAGCCTCATAGCCTTTCATACCAATTACAGGAATAGATAGCTTTGATGTCATGTCTTGCACTAAATCAAATTGTGGAATTAGCTCTTCTGGTGGTGCTGGGCGGTTTGCTTTATAATTTGAGAACGATTCCGTTCGAAATGTGGTACTTCCCATATCCCAGCACGTTACAATATGCGTCGGTTCAATTGCTTGCGCTGCTGTTAATAAGTGTTTCATATAACCATGAATCCCATTTGTTGGGGTACCATCTTGTCGTTTCATAAATTGTCCATACACACTTGTTGCGTAAAAAGCACGAAATAATAGTGCCATACCATCAACTAACAATACTTTTTTCATAATTCCTCTCCTACTAACAAAAAATAATAACCTCACGTCATCACGTAAGGTTATATGAATAGATTACCATTCTACGTCTCTGTTCAACTTTATCTATTATACAATGTTTTAATATATTTAGCACCATTAACGGTTCAATGTGTTTGGCCACAGCACGTATGAAGTAATCCAGAATACGTATTTTTACCTGTTGAAACGACCACAGCCTTCGCAGTTCCATTTACAATATGTGTGCCTTGAAAACATACATTTTCAAGTTGAAGTGGATTGTAATCTTTCATGCGTTTTAATGGCATAAAACGCTTGCGTTCCAGATGATAACAGCTTTCGAATTTCTCAACATTCGTTTCTTCTCCTGTTAGCATCGATTCATTTACTAACAAATCTTCTGCATAAATAATACGTACATCAGCTGGAACGATATCACCTGCTGAAAGAAAAACCATATCTCCGGGAACAAGTTCTTCAACTGGGAGTTTCATTATTTTCGATTCATTATTCATCCCTGCAGTTGTACATCCTTCTACTCTAGAAACAGTTACCGTTACAATCTCACACTGATTTTCATTATGAACACGTTGCTTTGCAAATCCAGGAATCATTCCGCCTAGTTTCATCATTACATCAGAAAGGATTGCTCGTTTTGAAGATAATTCATTTTTTCCGTACACATGAATGCGTTTTTGCGCTTCTTTCATAGAAAGACCATCTCTTGTTGTTTTAAAATAAGCAAATACAGATTTTACATCTCTTGTTGCAATTTCAATTAACAAGTCTTTATTTTGTTTTAACATAGATTGTTCTTTCATCACTTTTTTATTTTGTTTATGAGACATGTTACCCACAAGTTTGTTTACATATAACATATTATCGTCTCCTCCTTTACAACATAGGAAGAAACGCTTTGTTTCTCAATTTATCTCACTTTAACACTTTATGTATTTCTATGTCCTGTTAAAGTGTTCCACGTTCAATTTATCACTATAAAATTGAACGTTATCTTATGATAAATATAGAGGGAGGAACAAGTCGTTTCCTGCCTACATCATATATTTTTGTTTCGAAGTATATGGGTAACGGAACCGAGTCAGAATTTGACATGCTCCTCACCTCCTCTTTCATTTTTTAGTCAATATTTATACTATGAGAATTCTCAAAGCTTGTTAATAAAAAGACCTCTACTCCTAAACGAGTAAAGGTCATTACATACATAAATAAACGATTCCTAATAAACATAGGAATCTACGAACCTCTCCCTCGCCGAGTTTTAGCACTGTATAGCATAGGTGTGTTACCAGCTACGTTAAGAAAAACCTTAATTCGATCATTCCTGTTGACCCATTGGCGTCTCTCGACATTTTTGGGCAG
>NZ_JBALQK010000403.1:0-1653 GCF_036965845.1 Bacillus sp. JJ1127
TTTCGTGTTGACATACCAGATATTGGGCAAGAAAATATCAAATGCACAAGTTAAAAAATTATTAAAAGATGGAAAAACAAATACCATTAAAGGGTTTAAGAAGGGCGAGGATCTTTTTAGTGCAGTTTTATCATATAACGTAGCAGCTAGTAAATTAGAGTTTAAAAAACCTGAAAATAAAGAAAAAGAGGTAAAGAAAGAAAGGACCCTTCAAATTTCAATTTTTAATCAAAAATAAACTTCGAGTTTGTTGTCATTGAAGGGAGAAATGAGGTTTTAATGTGGGGAGAGCATTATTTAATGCAATTGGAATAGCGTTAGGATTCTGTTTATTTATTACTGCGTGTTCAAAGTCCGATACTATGCCTTCTAAATCTAATGAAGCAAAAAGTGAAGTAGTTGAAAAGGAAAATAGCAAAAAAGAAATTAGAAAAGAGGATGCCAAGACATATGAATCGTTGTTTGCTACAAATGCATCATTAATGATTCAAGAAGGACCAGGTAAATATGCCAAAAAAACAGCACTTACACCTCAAGAAACTAATGAACTTAATAAAGAATTAATAAATTTACCTAAAGATTTAACTGCAGAACAAATTTATGTACAATTACTTAATTTGCAAGCTCAAAATTATAAAGAAGCTGTACAAAAGTTAGAAGAAATTATTCCTGAATTAGCAATAAAAGATCAAAAAAATGAAAGCATAGATTCTAATATACCTAAAAATAAAGCTCTAAATGTGGAAGTTTTATTAGATTCAAGTGGTAGTATGGGTGGTAAAGTTAATGGTGAAATAAAAATGGAAGCGGCAAAGAAAGCAATACAAAATTATCTTGATAAGCTTCCTGATGATACAAATGTAATGTTACGGGTTTACGGACATAGAGGAAGTAACAATGAAGGGGATAAAAATTTATCCTGTGGTTCTTCTGAAGTTATGTACCCATTAAAGCCTTATAACAAAGAAGAATTCAATACTGCTTTATCAAAATTTAATCCAAAAGGCTGGACACCATTAGCTTCAGCTATTCAGGCTGTAAATGATGATTTTAAGGAGTATACCAGCGACGAAAATTTAAATGTTGTATATATTGTTAGTGATGGAGAAGAAACTTGTGGCGGAAATCCGGTTGAAGTAGCTAAATACCTAAACCAATCAAGTATACATGCAGTAGTTAATATTATAGGTTTTGATGTGAAAAATAATGAGCAACAGCAATTAAAAAATACTGCAGAAGCAGGCAAAGGGAATTATGTAACAGTCAGTAACGCAGATGAATTACATCAAACTCTTAATAAAGAGTATGAAAAGTTATATAAGGAATGGCAAAATTGGAAAATTGACCAACACCTCAGTCTTGGTACACAATGGGCGGATCTATTTATGAATATTAAAAAGGCTCACATTGAAATAAATGATGTCATTAACAACGAAAATTATAATCTGAAAAATAGTGTTTCTTTGCTAAATGAAAAAGGAGTAATTAATAGTGGTAAAAAACAAAATATTGAGAATCTTATACAACTCCGATTTGATACGATTACTAGATATTATAACGACAGGGAAAAAGAATTAATATCTCTTATTAGTGAAAATGAGAAAAAAATGAAAGAACGGCTAGAACAATCTAGACCATAGGATAAAATAATGA
>NZ_JBALQK010000404.1:0-1844 GCF_036965845.1 Bacillus sp. JJ1127
GATGTATATAGAGCTGGCTCTATATACATCATAGTTAATTTTTAATTTTTAATCTTTATGATTATAACTAGACTAAATCCTCTATCGAAAATGCACCTGGCAGCAATTGCTCAACTGTTACTTCTTTTTCATCACCTTTTAAGTTTGTCAATAACACTGGCATTTTAGGATCACAGAACTCCGCGATGACTTGTCTACAAGCTCCACATGGTGAAATCGGCCCATCTGTTTTACCCGTGATTACCAAATAACTAAACTCGCGCTCCCCTTCTGATACTGCTTTAAATATTGCTGTTCTTTCGGCACAATTACATAAACCGTAAGAAGCATTTTCTATATTACAACCTGTATAAATTTTACCTTCTTTCGTAACTAACGCTGCACCAACAGGAAACTTTGAATATGGAATATAAGCTTTTTCTAACATCTTTGTCGCTTCTTCAATGTATCTTTTTTTATCCATGTGATTTCCTCCTCAAAGCAAATTCAATCCTATGAATGATTAATCAGTTATAATTGTATGAATTAATTTAGGAGTTTCCGCCTTTTCTGCTATAGAAATGTTTTCATAAATTTTAGCTTTTACATCTTCCACGTTTTCACGATTTGCATGAATCGTAACAAGTGGTTCCCCTTCTTTTACAGCTTCGCCAACTTTTTTACGCAGCATTAAACCAACCGCTAAATCAATTTCATCCTCTTTTGTTGCACGGCCTGCTCCTAAAAGCATAGCAGCAATACCAATTTCATCTGCCACAATGTTAGACACAACACCTGAAGTTTTAGCTGGCACATCAATTACATATTTTGCTTGTGGTAACTTTTCTGGATGATCTACAATCGAGCTATCTCCACCTTGATTGTGTAAGAACTCTTTAAATTTCTCAATCGCTTTTCCATTCTTCATAACTTCTTTCAACATTTCACGAGCTTCTTCTAATGTATCAGCTTTTTTACCAAGTACAACCATTTGGCTTCCTAATACAAGTACCAACTCTGTTAAGTCTTCTGGCCCTTCCCCTTTTAGCGTATCAATTGCTTCCTTCACTTCAAGAGCATTACCAATCGCAAAGCCAAGCGGTTGGGACATGTCTGAAATAACAGCCATTGTTTGACGACCAACATTATTTCCGATTCGTACCATTGCATGCGCTAATTTTTTCGCATCCTCTTCTGTTTTCATAAATGCACCAGCACCTGTCTTAACATCAAGAACAATTGCATCAGCACCAGCTGCAATTTTTTTACTCATAATCGAACTTGCGATTAATGGGATCGAATTCACAGTTCCGGTAACATCACGTAGTGCATATATTTTTTTGTCAGCAGGAGTTAAATTTCCTGTTTGCCCAATAACTGCAACCTTATCACGATTCACTAAATCAATAAATTGCTCTTTCGTAATCTCAACATGGAACCCTTCTACTGCTTCTAATTTATCAATCGTACCACCTGTATGCCCTAGACCACGTCCAGACATTTTTGCAACTGGTACATCTAAAGCAGCTACTAATGGTCCTAAAACTAATGTTGTTGTATCACCAACACCGCCAGTTGAATGTTTATCTACTTTAACCCCTTCGATTTCTGATAAATCAATTGTTTCCCCAGACTCAACCATAGCCATCGTTAAATCCGCACGTTCACGATCAGACATGTCTTGGAAAAAGATCGCCATTGCCAATGCACTCACTTGATAATCAGGTATTGATCCATCTGTATATCCTTTAATAAAGAAGCGAATTTCCTCTGTTGTTAGCTCTTTACCATCACGTTTTTTCGCAATAATATCTACCATTCTCATCCTAATCACCAATCCTTTTTGTTTTATATAAATCCATTTT
>NZ_JBALQK010000405.1:0-2717 GCF_036965845.1 Bacillus sp. JJ1127
TGCATGGCCAAATGCTCTCGTCCACCTAAAAAGAAAGGTTTTTTCAACTTGTATTCATCTATCCTCTAATCGGTAACACAATCTCAACCGTAGTTCCAACCCCAACTTCACTCTTAAATTGTATTGTACCTTGATGTTCTTCAATAATCTTGTATGTAACCATTAATCCTAAGCCAGTTCCATCTTCTTTTGTTGTATAAAAGGCTTCACTAAGCTTTGGAATCTTATCTTTTTGTATGCCGCATCCTTCATCTGTAATACGAATGATCATTACATCTTGAAAAGTTACTTGAATGGTAATTGTTCCCCCTGATGGCATAGCTTCAATTGCATTTTTTATTAGATTTACAAATACTTGTTTTAATCGTTTTTCATCACATTTAATAAGTGGGATGTTTTCATCATAATCCGCATATACGTTAATACCACTTTGTTTAGCAAGTTCACCAATTACGACCTGTACATATGAAATAATATCTCTTATATCATGATTCTGATGTTCTTTTTCCCTTGAATTTCCGAGTATCATTAAATCATTTGCGATAATATCAATTCTTTCAATTTCTTTCATCATAATCTCACTATATACTTTATTCTCATCCTCTGGATATTTTTCTTGCTGATTTTGGACAAGTTTCCTTAAGACTATTAGAGGTTTACGTATTTTATCTCCAATAACTGTTGCCATCCTTCCAACTATAGCCACCTTTTCTTTCTGCTTCCATTCTTGATGCATCATTTCGATTGTTCGAATATACGATTGAAATCTCAATAAAATAATCCAACTTATAATTGAAAACAAACTACAAAGAATGATAGGAATAAGAACAATCAACGACTTCACAGCGATTCCCATTACAGCATATTTAAGAATCGTCCCTACCGCCACAAACCAAAAATAACGCTTATTCACAAAAATCGGTGCAAAAAGAAAGAAAAAGCCCTCGACTATATTTCCTCCATCAAACTCTAAACCTGTTTCATAGTAAATGATAAAATTATGAATGAAATCTAATATGCTATATCCTATGAAAATAATGTATTTCACAGTATACGGATTCTTTCGTTTCATCACGTATATGCTTACAAATACTAATATCATCATACAAATATACGACCATACCCCTAAGCCCCTCTCTAGAATAGGAATACCACTTGCTCCTTCTAACTTAGGCATAACATAATAACATGCAATATCGTATACGAAACAGGCTACAAAAAATAAACTTAAAAAAAGGTTTAACGTTCGAACTTCTTCCTTTGTTAATGTATAAATACTGCTCATGTAGCAAACCCCTTTATTCCCAAAAGCCATATTACTCCTCGTTCTGCTCTTTAGGTAAAATAATGTCGACTTTTGTTCCTACATTTCTTTCACTTGTAATCTGGATTTTCCCTTGATGTTCTTCAATAAGCTTACGAGCTACAGTAAGTCCTAAACCAATCCCATCTTTCTTCGTCGTATAGAAAGCCTCTTTTATACGACTTAAATTCTCTTCCTGTATTCCACATCCACTATCAATAATACTTACTATTACATAGTCTTCATCTTGCTCTTTTATCTGTACCCAAAGCGTTCCACCATGTTCCATTGATTCAATCGCATTTTTTAGTACATATAAAAATCCTTCTTTTAACTTTCGATTATCACACTCTATTTTTATTTGATCAGATTCAGTATCATAAACGAGCTGTAGCTGTTTTCTTTTTATGTCTTGCTCCATTTCTTTCATTGTACTCGATACAACTTCCCCTATAAATTGACTACTATAAATAGAACGCTTACAAGCAGCAATCGCCATGAGTTTACTTACCATATTATTTATATGCTCAATTTCATCAATCATATATTCGTAGGTTTTATCATCTGCATGTTTTTCTTTCTGCAATTGCGTAAATCCTTTTAATGATGAAAGAGGGTTTCGAATCTCATGTCCAACAGATGCCGCCATCTTTCCAATCACCATCGATTTTTCAGACTCCCTCGTTGCTGTCATTACATCATTTATAGTAGAAAGATACTGTGAAAATCGATTTAATAGAAGATATGATACAAATAATAAAAGACTATACATGATTAATGACATAAATGCTTGCTTGTCTCCTAAAACAAGAAATAACATTATATACTTTCCCATAATAATTGAAGATAACCATAGGAAATATCGTTTACTCATAAAAATTGATACAAAGAAAATGAAAACAAATTCCAGTACATTTCCATCATCAAATGCTACTTTGCTGTGCATCGCATACCAGTATAAATTAAAACTTTCCGCACACATATATGCTATCAAATAGACATGCTTAATGCGATCCGCCTTCTTTTTTTTCATTAAATACACACTAAATCCTATTAATCCTACTCCGTACACAAACTTTGGAATAAGAACGTATAGCCTTACAAACGAACCAGAATCTTTTAGTATGATCGAATACACGATTTCATATGAAATCCACACAATATTAAACACCCACAAAAAGAGATGGGCATTTTTCTTTTCTTCTTGAAACAGGATAAAGTTTTCTTTCACTTTAACACTTCCTCAAAAGCCATATACTTTTCATAATATTGCTACTAACTTTCATTATTATAATAAACGCTTACAACGTTTTACCACAAAAATATTGAATAATAAGAAAAAGTTAACCTCATTTATCCCATTTCATTATAAAATAAAAAGAATTTGCCTCCTCAGCAAATTCTTTTTATTTTA
>NZ_JBALQK010000406.1:0-1541 GCF_036965845.1 Bacillus sp. JJ1127
TGCTGACGTATTTCCTACTGTCATCATTAAGAATATTGTGGATAAAAAACAATTACTGTTTTTTAAAATCTCAAATTCATAAACATCCGTATCATTTGTCATTTTATGGTGTGGGATATAGCCTTATGTGTAAAATTCTAAGTATTATCAATAGCATAAACAAGACTGTTTATTAATTAATTTATTCGTTAAAATATCGGTATAACGAGATGTATACTACATATCATTAACTTTTTAGGTGATAAAAGGAAATGGCGTACGATATTTCTAATTTCGAGTAATAACGAATTGATTTATTTTGTGTTTTCTCGTTATGGTTTAACGTATATTCTGTTAAATTCATAAAAATAGCTCCAACTCCAATTATTTAATGCTATTTTCGAAAGAATTGTTACTATCTTGACCATACTGATAAAAGGTTGACTTTCAACTAGTACATTGGAGTTAAAGGATGGTTAACATGAAAGATGAATTAAGTATAAATATCTATTTAGATGAAACTGATACTCCGTTTTCAAGATATTATAGCTCAGAAGATGTTCACTTAAGCTCTGACCTTGAAGATTTTATTTTGTCAAAGCTACACAGTGGTAAAAGAAAGGAAGTAGAAATATTTTTTTTAGGTCAGAATGATTTTGACGAAAAGTCACTGAAGACTGCCACATTTAACACTTTTTCTAACTTCTTGAACGAAGAGGAATATACATATGTTAGAAATGTTAAAAAGGCTATTGTTTTGTTTGTGCTTGGTATTATTGTTGGGGTGATATTTTTGAAGCTTTCAAGTAATCATGCCTATATTGCAGGAGTATTAAGTATTGTGAGTTGGGTTTTTATTTGGGCAGGTACAGAGGTTTATTTTTTTGAAAATCAGCAAATCAAAAGAAATATTAGAAAATGTAAGAACATTCTAGAGGCTAATGTGCACAAAAAATAGGGGTTTTAGTTCAATAAAACATACAAAAGGACAAAAAATTTGGTCCTTTTTCTTTTGCTTGCAACAAAGCCCTATAAAAAGGTGAATACAAGATTCCTTTTTATAGTAAAAAATATGAATTTTGGCATTATGTGATAGTATGTAATAAGAAGGAGGGGGGGAAAGCATGAAAAGGAAAGTCTATAGTCCTAAAGCATATAGAGATATATCTGTAAGCTATATAGCACTTGCAATAACTATTTTTGCTATGTTTATGTTTAATTTTGTAACGAAAGGAGATTATTCCCTTGTTTTGGGTATAATCCCCATAATCATAGCTTCCTTATTTGTTGGGGGTTATTATCATAAATTAAGCATAAATACTAAGGAAACATAAAATCATTCATTAAGAAACATGATCCAACGCCTCTAAAGATAGAGGCGTTTTTTCGGATTTTTAAATTCAACATTGTTAATTTCTACACCGATTGGTATTACTGTAACAGGTTTAATATTAGAGGAACTAACGGCTTCAATCTTAATTATTATAATAGGTACATTAACCGTTTTAACAGCGGTTATATCGTATATACTAATTTTAAGACAAGAGTCGATATATATAAAT
>NZ_JBALQK010000407.1:0-3856 GCF_036965845.1 Bacillus sp. JJ1127
TTCAATATATCTTTCATACTTTTCACTCTTTCATTATCAAATTTCTAAAAACCATCCCTATCACTATTATACAAAATAGTTGTTTTTGGTAACAATATTGCTTTAATATTAAAAATATATACAATCACTTTTTGCATATAATAAAAACTCATTTTATTTATGTTATAATAATAAAAATTAGAAAGGAGACTCACTATGAAACCTTCACAACCACAGTCTCAGTCACAAAAACAATATTCTATCAATCGATTAGCTCAATCTATTTTCGTTGTGAATCGGCATGCAAAAGCAGCTACAAATCCTAAGTACTTATACTGGTTAAAAAAGGTTGTTTTAGAACGTTTAATTACTGAAAAAAAAGCACTAAAAGAAGGATTACATTTTTCTAGAAATCCACGTCTTAGTCAGCAACAATCTGATGTTCTCATTCGTTTAGGTGACTATTTTTTTCATATTCCCCCTACAAAAGATGATTTTCGTACCCTCCCGCATCTCGGTAATCTTGAGTCTTCCTATCGAAATCCGAAAACAACTCTTTCTTTAACAGCAGCAAAAAAAACGCTTCAAGATTATATTGGCCCTGAGGCCCTGAAGCAAGAAAAAAAATTAAGCGAACCGATTCCTTGGTATCGACGTACGTATACAAAAAAATAAAGCAGGTTTGGCCCTCAGGCCAACCTGCTTTATTTTTTTTCTTCTTTTATTTTAATATCCGCTTTTTTATAGAAAGCTACTTTTTCTGTATTGTATGATTTAGTATACTCATTGAACTTATCTTTTTCAGTATCAATATCTTTGTAAGATTGATTTACTGTTTTTACTTTATCACTAATTGCTTTTAATTTTGCATCTTTATCTTGTAACATTGTATATAATTCTTTTTCTAATTTTAATGACTTAGTGTAGTTATCATACATCTTTTTAAACGATTCATATCGTTTTTCATACGTACTCTTTACTTTGTCTGCTTGCTCTTTTAACTTATTATCCTTAATTTTCTCTACGTACTTATCAACTGATTTCATTTCTTCTTGCGCTTTATTCAATGCATCTTTTTCTTTATCGATTATTTTTCCGCGCTCCGCTGTGTTTTTCGCTGCTTGATCTAACTTCTCCTTCACAGCTTGATTATTATCTTTTCCCTCTTGTACAATTTGATTGTATAACGTTTGTCCCTCTTTTTCTAACGCCTCTAATTTTTTCGCATCTTCAAACATAGGTTTTTCTTGCTTTGCAGCATTTTCAAATGCCACATATAATTCTTCTTCTGGTTTTGGACCAAAACAACCAGCTAATAAAGTCATAGATAATGCAGTTACAATTGCTATTTTATTATATTTCACTTTCTTTTCCTCCTACTTATATACGATCATCATGCCAAAAATTTAAGGGGAAATGAGTTGATTCTTCATATACTTCAAACTCATATCCTTTTTTACGAAGATCATCAATAATTGTTTGTAAGGCTTGTACAGTTTGTTGCTTCTCATGCATTAAAATAACTTCACGATCTTGTTTAGCCCCTGAAATTACATTTTGTACTACACCATTTGGATTTCCAGGCAGTTTCCAGTCTAAAGAATCAATCGTCCAGTCCCACTCTTTCATACCAACTGGTACCATTTGGTCACGTAATCCTTGATTCAATCCAGGCATACTTCCATATGGGCAACGAACAAGCTTAGGCTGAAATCCTGTAACATCTTTCACCATATTTTGCGCTTGTATCATCTCTTCTACAAATCGACCTTGTTTATAAAGTTTCGCATAATCATGTGTCATGCTGTGAACACCTGGATAATGTCCTTCCTTTACTAAACGTTTCACACTATCTGTATGAGATGGAATATTGCCACCAATCATGAAAAATGTTCCTTTTATTTCATTTTTCTTTAAAATGTCTAAAATCTCTTTTTGAAATTCACTCGGTCCATCATCGAAGGTTAAGTATGCTACTTTGCGTACTTGTCCATTAAATTTCGTCGGTGCTTTTTTATCCAATCCAACTTTAAACTGCTCACTAGCAAGCTGGACTGAGTTCACTTGATTTGCTACAGCCTTTGCAGGCGATGTAAAGGATTGAAATATGAAAAACCCTGCCACGATAGCACTAATTACAATAGCAATTATAACCAGCCGCCTACCCAAGGGCGATCGTTGGCTCCTAACGTCTATCATTCTACCATTCCCTTTCTCTCTTTCTATCAATCTACTTGTCCATTTTACACAGTATAAAGGTTTACTTGCAACAACTTACAAATATTCTTTAACTTTCCTAAAAAGGAAAAGTGTAGAGATTGCTTCCCTCTACACTTTTCCCCCAAAAAACCATTGTGCAAAATGTCCTGACACATCTATCACAATTATATGATGATTAAATATATTTTTAAAGGCTTTTGTTACAAAACACCGTTTTTTTGTAACAAAAGAGAAGCAATTGTTACGAAAAATACTTTTATCATTCATTCTTCCGTAAATCTCTATTCTTATACAATTGAGTTTGCGCTTTATCTAATAGCTCTTCTAACGTTTTTCCTTCCAAAGGATAACTAGCAGCTCCAAATAAAAACGAAATATTTACCACATTATTTGCTAATTCTTTTGTAATATTCGTTACTAGCCGATCTGTTATTGTTGATTTCTCTTATCTTTAAAACTATTATTTGAATCGTTCGGACATACTTTTATTACAAATGACCAAATTGATGTAATTATAAATGTTGCCTCGTTCTTATTCATTCTATACTTCGGATATAAAAATAACTATGTAGGAAAAAAAGGACTAGAACAAAAAAATTACCAAAAAAACACAATCTTCACTAAAAAAGGAACCCACGTCACGGGGTTCCTTTTTATTGTTGTATCACAATTGCTTCTTTCGTTTGAAGTGGTCCATACGTTACGTCAGCATGTTGGAATGTATACGTAGCACGTAATGACATAGTAGAAGGAACAGGAGTGTGTGCTACTTTTACTTGACAAGTTAATTGAACTTTTTCATTCGGAAGCAGTTCATCAACTCGCCACCTTACAAGCTGAAATAAGAATTCACCTGCTCCCTTATTCGTCTTTAATGTATTAGGAATGTATACAAAATAATCACGGATCATATGACTCACAATTACTCGAGAAACCTCTTCAGTTCCTCTATTTTCCACCTCAAGTTGAATAACGAGAGTTTCATTTATATCATAAACAAGTTCGTATGAAAAATCTTTCTCTTGTACATTACTAATTTGTAATGTTACCGCTACATTTGGAGTAGATTGTTTTCTGTTTATTTCTTTAGCTCCTCCATCCATCCACAAAACAGGTTGTAAAGATAAAAGAAACATTTCTTGATTTGAAATTCGTTTCCATATTTTCATAATAAAAATTCACCTCATTCCAGATCGTATTATCTATACAACTTTATTCTTCCTAACTAAACAATGAACTACCCTTCTTTCATTATTTATCCCACATTACCGGGCAGTAATACCCGATTGATGAGGGCTTTCCATCAGTGAGGGATGGAGAGCCCCCACTGATGGAAGTTTCACTTTATCCGAAATACTAACTTACTTCCGTTCAATACGTAATCCATTTATAACTTCTTTATCTCTCCTCTCTATCTTATTCGACAATTCCAGGAAAAAACCATTTTAAATAGTGGAACAGTACATGATTCAATATTTCTTTTTTACAAACTTTACATTTGAATTATTTCTTCCCATTCATTTTGTGCACTACCCTATTTTCCTCACTTGTTCTCAAAAAATTCACTACATATCTCCTTTTTAACTACCTTGAAGAAAAGAAACTTTTGACGGGTAAAAAAAGTTTACCTTTTAGTCAAATTTGACTATAATATGAG
>NZ_JBALQK010000408.1:0-1993 GCF_036965845.1 Bacillus sp. JJ1127
GAATATTTACAGTGAATGTTTATTTAATCACTCCTACAATTGACTTACAAAAAGAATACTTAGATTTCTATCATGAATGGAAATCTAGTGGTGAAACGATGATTCCATGGGTTATCGAAAAAGATCCTTCTAATTTCCCAGTAATGGTCCAAGAACTGCTCGATGCAGCTGAAGGAAAAAATCTCCCTAAAGGCTGGGTACCTGATTCGACTTATTGGCTTGTCACACAGGATAAAAAAATCGTTGGAGCTGTAAATATTCGTCACAGCTTAACTGAACATTTATTCAATGCTGGTGGGCATATCGGCTATGGCATCCGTCCTTCTGCAAGACAAAAAGGATATGCTACAAAATTATTAGCTTTATCATTAAAAAAAGTAAAAGAATTAGGTGTTACAAAAGCCCTTGTCGTTTGCGACGAATGGAATGTTGCTTCTGAAAAAACGATTTTACATAACGGGGGCCTTCGTGACAGTGATTTTATTGAAGAAGATGGTAATGTTGTTAGAAGATATTGGATTGAGTTGTAAATATCCAGTAGTAAATAAAAATGGAGGGATTCTCATGTCTACCTTGGCAACACAATTAGAAAATACCATTCATACTGCTTCTCAAAAGATTATACTGCTTTCTGATATGGACATAAAACGCACCCCGACAAAATGGTCTAAAAAAGAAATACTAGGTCACCTTTGCGATTCTGCTACAGTAAACCATAAACGTTTTGTTGATATCCTTACTTCGAAAGACAAGGTTACACTCACTGGTTATGATCAAGATTTATGGGTACAAGCACATCATTATCAGCAGTCTTTTTCATCAAATGCAGTTCTAAAAGTATGGAAAACAATTAATATGCAAATTATAAAACTACTAAACAATGTACAAGATGAACAATGGCAACTTGCATGTAAGTTACAGAATGAACAGGAAGTAACTTTGGAATGGCTTGTTACAGATTATATTGATCATATGAACCATCATCTTCATCAAATATTTACAAACTAAGTCTCTTTTCTATATTCTTTAGATTCCATGAATAATATGGAGGAAAAAATCACATGCGACTCTTTATAAAGGAATACGAAAATACCAATGAAGGACAAGTAAAACAGTTAATCGATTTATGTCATGAGGAATCTTATTTACTACACTTACTGGAAAGTAAAAAGTTACGTTATACATACGTTGCTTATCATGAGACACAATTAGTCGGTATGTTCATTGCTTGGAGAAGTGATTTTCACCCGCATTGTACTTACTTTCGTATTTTAACTAATCCTTCTTACGCTCACATGAAAATTGAAGAAAACTTGTTACATAAAGTAACAAAACTTGAACAAATGGATCTTCCACTACAAACATCTACTTGGGAAACTTCTGTTCATTTAAAAGAATTTTATGAGAGAAATGGATTTAAAGAAATTCGAAGAACTTATATGCCCTCTTTAATAGTAGAGAATGCTAAAAATATTTCACCTTTAAAAGAATGTAATAGTGAATTATACAATTTACAAACATTATCGACCATAATTTCAAACGATCATTTCATGAAAAAACTTGTTCAACTCGTCAAACGGAACTATGAAGAAACTCATTTAGACAATCCAATTGGAGAGCATGGATTGGAGACATGGGAAAAAATGATATTAGCTGATGACATCTTGACGGAAGGAAGCTTTATTTATTTAAACGCGGAGAAAGAAATTATTGCATATTCTTTCCTACACACATCTGAAAAGAACGATACTTTAGAACTCGGATGGCGCGGGACTCATGCGATTCATCAATTAGAGTTACTTTCACAGTTAGCTTTACAACAAGTGATGTACGCAAATAAGCATGGTTATCAGTTCATTCAAGGCGAGTTTGATTCAACATGTGTATACGGGATGGAGATTTTAAAATGTCTTCCTTTTGAACCTTGTCCGACTTGGATTACATATCAAATGAATTGGTGAAGATTTGTTCCTAAAACTATATATACATCAAT
>NZ_JBALQK010000409.1:0-6146 GCF_036965845.1 Bacillus sp. JJ1127
GAATTAATTAAAAATGTAGCACAAACAGCTGAAATTTCTCAAAAAGAAGCTACTGTAGTTGTACAATCTGTAGTAGAATCAATCACAAACACTTTAGCTGCTGGTGAAAAAGTACAACTTATCGGATTCGGTACATTTGAAGTTCGTGAAAGAGCTGCTCGTACAGGCCGTAACCCACAAACAGGTGAAGAAATGCAAATCGCAGCTTCAAAAGTACCTGCTTTTAAAGCTGGTAAAGAATTAAAAGAAGCAGTAAAATAATAAAAAACAGCTTTCTCATAAACGAGAAAGCTGTTTTTTTTATTTTGAGACTCTTTCTAAAAATCACTTCTATCCTAATGCTTTCTAAATTCATGTAAAAATTATACTACTCTCTTGTACTCTCTAATTGATGAAATGAATCCTATTATAAATAACATTCCCCGGTACGTTTACTAGAATTAAATAAAAAAACAAGCTAGATGAAATACTAGCTTGTTCCATTACGCTTTTGAAAATCGTTCAAACACCGTCATTAATTCTTCAATTGCTTCGTCTCCATTACCATCTTTAATAGCACTAGAAACACAATGATTCGTATGATTTTTAAGTATCCCCATTCCAACCTTCTTCATCGCTGCATTAATAGCTGAAATTTGCACTAAAATATCAACACAATAGCGATCATTTTCGACCATGTTCTGGATACCACGCACTTGCCCTTCAATTCTCTTTAATCTATTCATGATTTGTTCTTTTTCTTTATCCGATCGATGAGTAGTAACCTTTTCATTTTCTTTATGATTCATTTTATCACCTTCTTAAAATTTCTACCGTATTAACAAATAGATATTTATAACAAATCTATTCAAATTCTATCTATATGTAATAACATCTAATCGGAGTATAACATTTATAACATAAAATATACATATGGATATACTCTATATCAAAATCCACTACAAAGTACCATGATCTTCTTAACCTATACTAAACCTTGAAAGCAATTCCCACACAAGTTCACTTTCATAAACCGTTACAATTCAACAACAAATAAAAAAATCCAGATAGCAATTTATTACTATCTGGATTTCTTTTTTATGCCTGTTCTTCAAATAGGCGTGCTATTTCTATAATCACTTGAACAGCCTTTTCCATATTATCTACAGAAACATACTCAAATTTACCGTGGTAGTTTTCCCCGCCAGTAAAAATATTTGGTGTTGGCAAGCCCATATATGATAATTGAGATCCATCTGTTCCCCCACGGATTGGTTGGATATTTGGCTCGATATCTAAGTTTTTCATCGCCTCATAAGCAATATCAACAATTTCTCTAACTGGTTCAATTTTCTCAAGCATATTGTAATATTGATCTTTTATCTCAAGAATAATATTTTCTTCCCCATATTTTTCTTGCATCTGTTTCGTAATATTCGTGATTTTATCTTTACGAGCCTCGAAGTTATCACGGTCAAAATCTCGAATAATGTAATGAGATTTACTTTGCTCAACATCACCATTTACAGAAATAAGGTGATAAAAGCCTTCATGTCCCTCTGTATATTCTGGTGCCTCTTCTGCTGGTAACTGTCCATGAAATTCCATTGCTAACTTACTTGCATTGAGCATTTTATTTTTTGCTGTGCCAGGATGCGTATTATTTCCTTTAAAAATTAACTTTGCGCTTGCTGCGTTGAAGCTTTCATACTCTAACCCCCCGAGTGGACCTCCGTCCATTGTATAAGCAAAAGACGCTCCAAAAGCTTTCACATCAAAATGAGATGGGCCACGACCGATTTCCTCATCAGGCGTAAATGCTACTCTAATCTTCCCATGTTTAATTTGTGGGTTATGTAATAAGTAATTCATGGCAGTCATAATTTCTGTAATACCAGCTTTATCATCTGCACCAAGAAGTGTTGTTCCATCAGTCGTAATTAAAGTATGACCCTTATATGATGGTAGTTCTGGGAATAACTCCGGCGTTAAAATTACATTTAATTCTTGGTTCAACGTAATGGCCTTACCATCAAAATTTTCGTGAATTTGCGGTTTCACATTCTTTCCTGTAAAATCAGTCGCTGTATCTAAGTGAGCTAAAAAGCCAATTACAGGAACATCTTTATCCGTATTCGCAGGAAGTGTTGCCATTACATAGCCATTGTCATCCATCGTTACTTCTGTCAAACCAATTTGTTTTAATTCTTCAACTAGTAATTTCCCGAACTCAATTTGTCCAGGTGTTGATGGTACTGTCTGACTTTCTTCATTCGATTGTGTATCTACCTTCACATATCTCGTAAATCTTTCTATAATTTCTTGTTTCAAATTCGTTCACTCCCTTTTCATAAATCTCTCTTTATTATAATCCTTAAACCGAAACATTTTAACTTTTTTGACTGTAATAGCATCATTTTCACACGATTCACTAAAAATAAGTCTGACAATGCGAACGGTTTCGATTCATAATTAAAAATTAGATATGGGAGCGAAAGCTAACAAAAATGACCTCAGATTTTTATACCTACGCTGTTTTTATTTCTCTATATGCATGAGTACGATTCTCCATCCATCCGGATCTTCTATTGTAATACCTTTTTCTTTCCAGTACGGATTTTCTGGCTCAACTTCATCATAGCCCATTGCATGTAACCTACTATGTACTTTTTCAATTTCAGCTTTATTAGGCATATAAAATACAAGTAAGTTATCCTTTGTTGGAGCTGGGCATGGACTACCATTTATATGCCTTGTAAACTCTAAATGATATTCTGCATCAGGTAATCCAAACATAATTCCATCATACCCTTCATGATTATGAAACTCACCTATACGTTTTAAACCTAGTCCTTCTTCATAAAATGTGATAACTTCTTCAAATTTATCCGTCGGGCGTGCAATTCTAAGCTGAACCCAATTCTTCATACATTCCCCTCCCTATAAAATATCATTATGCTCTTATCTATTAATATAAATGAGTCTCGCATTTATTAAATCCCTCATTCGTATGAAGATGAAGTAGCACAAAAGGTTAATCGTGCTTGTAGTAAAAGTATTACACTTTCTACATCACCTAAAAACAGTTCACATTTATTTATAATGTGCGTAATAAAATGGTGATAACCGTTCTACTAAACTTTAAAATTCATATTAACGGGAGGAAATGGAATGTACCAAAACAATCGAAAAAGAAAATGGAACGGGCCTTCCAAAGCAATCCCGTTTTCTCTTTTAGAGGTAAAAAATGAACTAAAGAAAAAAAGTAAAGGCAATTCCCCTTCCCTTAAAACTTGTACATTAACTACAGAAGAGAAAATGCTCATTTATAAAATTAAAGAACAAACAAAACTGCTTAACAAAAATAATGTAACGAGGACACGTGCTTATTATCAGTTTTACCTCCGGCACCCTGAGATACATTGGGCCCTGCTTGGACATATGGTATCACGTAATGGTGGATGGAACATGACAGATTTAAAAGGCGATTTATATACAAGGCTGTTATCAGAAAAAGATCAGCTTGCCTTTTTCTCTTTTTTAGAACGCGGAAATTGGCTAATTTTTCAAGATGTGTATCCGCAGTTTTTATTATATGAACAAAGTATCCAAAAATCTAAAGGATTATTTCACCTTCTATCATATCTCAATGTATCAACATTTATGGAAACAATGTGGAATTGTTTTTGGCGAACAGGCAATTGCTATACATTAGCCATCGCGACAATTATTAATGAACAAAGTTATTTAGAAAAAAGGGTAATACAAAATGCTCATTTAAAAAAGACGGTACTCAATAGTGTTGGATTTAAACTCTTTGACTTCTTCCGTTTTAATCATATCCTTTTTCCATTCTATGAAGATGAGACTAAGCAAAAAATAGTACTATTTGGTGATACAATGAAACATTTCACTTCCTTGCATGAGCGGATTCTGCTCGGCAAACGGTTATACTCATTGTTATTTCGTAATGAACATATCTTACCTAAAGTGATACATTGGGCTCATGATCATCCACATACTGGATCGCGAAAAGATTACTGGCCTCATTTATTTTCTAGTGTAAACGAATCCTTTTCACGTGAATTTTATCGACGTAGAATAAAAAAATGTCAATTACGAAAAGATGCAGATCGTTTATACAGTCCAGCATTACTTTATGCTTGGAAAGACATTAAACATACAGAAGCGGAAAAAGAAGACTGGTTTGAGGATTGGCACATCGTGGACTATTTAATTAATAAAGGAGAAAATAGTAATGAGAAGATTGTGGATGACTATTGCAAAACGCTTGAAAAAATTGAAATTGCCATTCTCGCAAAGAAAAATATCCTTCTCAGAGAAAAAGAAACAGAAGAGTAATCATCTAGCGTTTGTCGTCACGATCATTCTCTCCTGTTTCATCGGAACATATTTAGACTTCCTATTTGTCAGTAAACAAATGTATGCCTTCCCAGTAAGGCCATTCCCTACTATATTTACAATCAACATTGCTTTTACATTATTAATATTACCGAGCTTTACTGCTCTCTTTTTACATATTGCAAAGATGTTGTCTACATTTTCAAGAATTCTATTTATTATTTTAATTGGAATTTGCGCGAGCATATCCGAACAAATCACCGAAAGTTTAGGATTGTTCACTCATAGTGAAAACTGGTATCATACATATTCTTTGTTTGGATATATGATTTTCATGTTTTTTATATGGAAATTTTATCAGTGGCTGCGATAATAGAACAAACTCTTTTCACATATTGCTTCACCGTAAATATTTTTTTACAATTTCTTCAATCACGTAAGGTAGCATCTAAGATTGTTATGCTCTTTTTCATTCTGCTGTTTCTCCCTTTCCTTGCATAAACTGTAGTGTTTGTGAGAATAGCGTATTACGATTCTTTTCATAAACAGCCCAATGTGTTGCATCAGGAATTACCACTTCTTTTTTTTGCTCTGTACCTGTTAATTTCGACATCACATTTCGATCTGCAAATATGTCATCTTCTCCATAAATGACAAGTACTGGAACGGTAATTTTAGATACATCATATAGAGGTTGATTTTTCCAAATGTAAAATAAATCCTCTAGTGGACCAATTGGGCGGCGAATAGTTTGGTTATTTTTCTTACTCATAGGATCCGAACTGATAAACACTTGTTTTACGGCATCCATTGCTTCATTTGTAACGATTTTTTTCTGTCCCATCATCATATGCCAATGGTGCATTCCTTTATCAAAGTCCACCATTTGATAGGCTGATGCTTCAGGATTAAATTGATTAGGTTGTGATGGATTTTCAAGAGGTTTTGTCATCATAGGAAGTATGAACCCATGCATATATCCGTATAAAACAAGTTTATTAATATCTTGAGGATGGGATATCGCATAATTTCCAGCGACAACGCCTCCATATGACCATCCAACAATATGAATTTTTTTTACATCCCTCTTCTTTTTGATCCAATTTACAACTGTTTCTAGATCCTTAGTTGCATCATTCAAATGAATAACCGGACGGTTTTGGGAAGGAGGCTCTGACATTTCTTTAGGGCGAGAAGAATGACCAAATCCTCGAAAATCCATGGCCCAAGTATCATATCCTTTTTTAGCATACTCATCCATCCACGAATATTTTGGCACATCAAATGCTTCCGCTGTAGGCACACTAAACGGTTCTAAAAATAAAACAATTTCATCAGATGTATACTGTTTTTTATATTCTAAACTTTTATGGAGCAAAAACAATTTTTCTTCTCCTTGTTGAATTTCTAATTCTTGTTTTACTACTTTAGAAGTCGGAGTCTTTTGAGAAGTTTCTTTTATGCTAGAACAGCCAGACATAAGCGTCATAAAAATAATTCCTACTGAAATAATATATATCCATTTTCTTTTCATTAAAAACTCCCTTTCATCTCTTTGAAATAATTGCTATCATACCCGCTGCAATAATTACCCAAGCTGGTAATCCCTTTATAAATAGTACCGCAACAAGAGTTCCTACTAAGACTCCTACACCTTTTCTTCCTATATATGACACAATGAAGCCTATAAAAATGGATCCTATTTGAAACCTCCTTTATATGTAGTCTTCACCTCAAGAAAGATTGCCTGCTAGAACTTACCCTATATAAAGATAACCAGGAAATATGTGGTATTTGTGTGATAT
>NZ_JBALQK010000410.1:0-2476 GCF_036965845.1 Bacillus sp. JJ1127
GTTTCCACCGCTTGGTGGGGTTCCTTGACCATTTCCATTTTGATTATTTGTTGCATTGTCTTGATTTTGATCATTTTTCTTATTTTCTTCATTTTGTTGTTCTTGTTGTTTTTTCTGTTCATCTGTTTGTTGCTGTTGTTCTTGTTGTTTATTTTGATCATCATTTTGCTTCTGATCACTTGAGTTTGAATTTGACGTGCTCGGATTTGGAGAAGAATCTGATTTTGCACCTTTCACACGCAATTCACTACCCTCTTGAACAACACTACTTGGCATTTTGAACTTAGCACTACTTGTTCCAAATTTACCCATCATTTCTTTAAATATAAGTTGAGCAATTTTTGTATTCTTACTACTAATATAATTTTCAGAGCTATTTTTCATATATCCAGTCCACACCGCCATTGTATATTGCGGTGTATAACCTGCAAACCAACTATCACGTGATGCATTAGATGGTATATGATATTTTGCTATATCCTCAGGTGAATAATTCGTTGTTCCTGTTTTACCCGCAACATCTAAAGAGCTTACATTTGCTGCTGTACCTGTACCTGAACTAACAACTGAACGCAACATATCAGTAATCATGTATGCTGTATAGTCTTGCATAACAACTTTTGCTTTTGGTTCAAAGCTTTTTGATTTTCCATCCGGATAAACTACTTTTCTAACAAAGTGCGGCTTTATATATTTCCCGCCATTACCAAATGCTGCATATGCTCCTGCAACTTCAGTTGGTGAAGCTTCATTACTACCAATCGCATTCGATTCCACTGCTGCTTTATCAAATGGAATTCCTAAACTTTCTGCAAAGCCTTGCGCTTTACTTAATCCAACTTCCTTCGCTGTTTTAATCGCTGGTATGTTGCGAGACATCTTAAGAGCATCACGCATTGTCATCATACCTTTATACGACTTATCAGCATTTTGAACTTGTTGACCTGTTGAATACTTATATGGTGAATCATCTAATTGATGATAAGTTGGCCATTTCAAATATTCAATTGCTGGACCATAATCAAAGATTGGCTTCATTGTTGAACCTACTGAACGCTCTAGCTCGATAGCCATATTGTGTCCTTTAAATGTAGCTTTATTTTCACCACGGCCACTACCTACAGCACGAACTTCTCCCGTTTTTGTATCCATAAATGTGAAAGCACCTTGGAATTGATCATTCGGGTAACCAATAATATTTTCATTTAAAATCTTATCAGCATGCTTTTGTGCTTCTTGATCTAACGTCGTGTATATAGATAAACCATCTGATCCAATATTTACATCTGGTAATTCTTTTTCTACTTCTTTCATCACTGCATCTATAAATGCAGGATATGGCATTTCTGTTACCTGTTTAGCTGGAAGAAGTCCTTTGTCTACAGGTACTTTTGATGCTTCTTCCATTTGTTCCTTAGAAATATAACCATGTCGATTCATTAGATGAAGCACAACGTTTCTACGTTCTGTTGCTCTCTCTACATTTTCTGGTTTTGTTGGATCATAAATGCTAGGTCCTTTTGGTAATCCTGCAAGCATCGCAGCCTCTGGTAAAGTTAAATCTTTTAATTCTTTCCCGTAGTAATTTTCCGCTGCTGTTGCAATACCATACGAACGATTTCCTAAGTTAATCTTATTCAAATACATCTCTAATATTTCGTGTTTTGAATATTGTTGTTCTAACTTATAGGCTAAATATATTTCTTGCGCTTTTCGCTTAGCTGTTTTATCCATAGATAAGAAATAGTTTTTGATAACCTGTTGCGTGATTGTACTTCCACCTTGTGAACCATAATTCCCAGTAAGACTGACTAAAACGGCACGTGCAGTACCTTTAAAGTCGACCCCACTATGTTCATAAAAGCGTGCATCTTCTGTAGCTAAAAATGCGTTTTCTACCAACTTCGGTACTTGATCATACGTAATTTCTGTCCGTTTCTCTTTCCCATACTCATATATCAGTTTGCCATCTTTATCATAGATTTTTGCTGATAACGGATTGACAAGCTTTGACTTCTCAAGTTTAGGAGCATCCTTAATCATAATGAAAAAAGTAGTTACTCCTCCTACGAGCGCCACGATTCCAAGTATTAAACAACCAATCAAAAATTTACGAAAAAACGATGTTTTACCTTTTGATTTTGCTTTTTCTTTTGTTTTTCCTTTTGTAACAGTTGGCTGTTTTTTCTTTTGAACTTGTCTTCGCTCTTCTCGAGAACGATAATTTTCTGACATGTTGCTTTCTCCTGCCTTTCAATTCTCCCATTGATTTACTTGAAAATGAAATATTGCTCTTTCTTTAGTAAATACACCTATCATCGATAAAAATAGTTCATCAAAAACCAAATCCCAAAGTACTACTCGTTACTTTCTTAACTTGCAGATTGTACAAATAATGCAATACTTTCAGACAAACCATTTTTCTCTTCTGTTCCTCTAATAATGCTCTCCTTTAACACATAGAATAGAACAGGTC
>NZ_JBALQK010000411.1:0-699 GCF_036965845.1 Bacillus sp. JJ1127
AGATGTTGAAAAATGAAAAGGTATTTATATAAAAAGATAAGAAACCCAGTTCTACCTCCATAGAACTGGGTTTCTCATTAATTATCACTAGAGTTTGTTTCTGTATCTTCTTTGTTACTGCTATCGTTCTGTTTTTTATTATCCGATTTATTTTTGTTTTGGCTATCAGATTTAGAGTGTTGTGTTTTTTCTGAACTTGTTTTTTCTGAATCTGTTTTTTCCGAACCTGTTTTTTTCTTGTCTGAGTCAACTTTTTTATATTCAGGTAGTCCAAGATGAGTACGCAGCTGATTTGTTAAGTTGGTTAATTCTTTTTCATCTGGCATGTAGTAATACGTACGTCCATCACCAGCAGAACGACTGCATGTATCGTCACCTTTTGCCATGTAACAGTCCGAACCTTCAATTTGTAATTTTTCAATTGAAGAGTCTGCACCGTATTTATAGAATGATAACATATCATCAAATGTTAAGTTTGTAACGAATTGTCCGTTAATATCGTCGATAATATTACCTACTTTTGTTACAGAGTCAAGGCTTGTTAACTTTTTCAGAATCGCTTCAATAACAAGTTGTTGACGTTGTCCGCGCATTGCATCACTGTCAATATGGCGTGTTCTAGCAAGTGCAAGAGCTTCTTCACCATTTAACTTTTGTACGCCTTTTTCCAGATGGATAGCCTCGGCATTATCGCTGCTA
>NZ_JBALQK010000411.1:801-1242 GCF_036965845.1 Bacillus sp. JJ1127
CAATTTTTATAAATGATTTGAAGTTGAATTTTACAAAGTAGTCTACAGGTACATTCATTAATTTTTCAACTGCATCAATACTTGCCTGTGGTCCACCATTTTTTCCGTTTTTAGCAGAGCCATATGCATGTGCATGTGTAATTTTATCGCTTTTCTTTTCTATTGGAATATAAGTATATGTGTCTCGTGGAATACTTAAAAGTTTTACAGTTTTACTATCTTTATTAAAAGTTGCAAGTAACAGTGCATCTGTCCGTATCGCAGCACCGTATTCTTTACCGCGGGTATCGCTTTCATCAACGCCCATTATTAGTACAGATACGTTATTAGAAATAGGTTTTACTGCTTTATCACGTAAATCTGATTTATCACCGCGCTCTAAATCGTGAGCGGCATTTCGAACAGCAGAAGATGCTTTATTTACTAAAAACCAAGTATAAC
>NZ_JBALQK010000411.1:1299-1560 GCF_036965845.1 Bacillus sp. JJ1127
GCCTCCTATTAGTAAAACTAATACAAGGACACTTATAATAATTTTTGTTTTTTTCTTTACTTTTTTCTTTGTACTGCGTGTATTTTCTTGCAAAGATCGGTTTTGATCCATTTCATATACTCCTTCATTTGGATTGAAATACGACACTCATATCAACTAATTATAATGAAATTTGGCGAAAAAGAACATTACAAATCATTTACATTTCGCCAAAATTCAATTTATTATATAAAAAGTCAGATTTGTTAATTGTGTTTTTGA
>NZ_JBALQK010000412.1:0-1540 GCF_036965845.1 Bacillus sp. JJ1127
GTTTCTTTGTGATACTCTGCCGTTTGATTGGAGAATTTATTTGACAGAAATACTAGCATTCCATCGGCAAATAAACCAAATAAATACTGTATAATTTTGGTTAATCAACACGTGTGATTAAAAATAATCAATTAAAAAGGATGTAGCTTCAAGGTTTCAGAATGACCTTTATACAATTATCTTCATGATTATTAAAAATTTGATAACCGTAGCTCGCTTCTTCAAGGGGGATTTTGTGTGTAATAATCTCCTTTGGATCAAATTCGTTTTTTGTTATTTTTTCCAACAGTTCAGGCATAAAATGAATGACAGGTGCTTGTCCCATTTTAAGATTAATATTTCTAACCCAAAATGCACCGAGTGGAAATACATTATAGTTGCCACCATAAACGCCGGTCATTTGGACCGTTCCACATTTTCTTACGGATTTAGTAGCAATTTGAATAGGACCGAGAGTTCCACCTTGTAATTTTAATTTTTGTTCAAGAAATTCCAAGGGTGATTTCTTTCCATCCATCCCCACACAATCAATGACTACATCGGCACCACCATGCGTAATTTCCTTTAAATGTTCTCCCATATCGGGGAATTTTGTAAACTCAAATACCTCAACATTGTTAATCTTTTTTGCATAATTTATCCGATAATCTAAGTAATCCACTGCAATTACACGCTTAGCCCCTTTCATCCAAGCAAATTTTTGCGTCATTAATCCAACAGGTCCACAACCAAGGACGATAACAGTATCACCTGGTTTTACACCTGCATTTATTACACTCCAATAAGCTGTTGGTAAAACATCAGATAAAAACAGTAGGGAATCATCCTCAAGTTCGCATGATTCCGGTATAACAAATGGAGTGAAATTTCCAAAAGGAACTTTTAAATATTCTGCTTGTCCACCTGGATAGTTACCAAATTTCTCTGTATAACCAAAGTATCCACCAGAATCATAATGAGGATTTGAGTTGTCACATTGACTTTCCATTTCATGTTGGCAATAGAAACAATGTCCACAAGCAACATTAAAGGGGATAACAACACGATCTCCTTTTTTCACTTTGGTGATATCCGGACCCACCTCTTCAACAATTCCCATTGGCTCATGGCCAATAATGTATCCTTGAGGTAAAGGCATGTTGCCTTGATATAAATGTAAATCAGAACCGCAAATAGCGGTTGAAGTAATCTTTACAATAATATCATCTTTTTTTTCTATTCTTGCATCATCAACTTGTTTAACCTGTACTTGGTTTGGTCCTTGATAGGTTACAGCTTTCATAATCACATATCTCCTTTTTAATAATTTCTCAAAACATACTTTATATTTATCTCTTGGTAAAGCAGAAATCTTTCTTTTATTTACTCTAAAGAGGGACTAAAAGAGAATCAGGAAGTATACATGGCGTTATTATGAAAGTATTTTATAGCAGCTTTTCTTTACTATGTCTTTTAGCCCTATTTTATTTTAAGAAGAAAATCAATATTTATACACAATCTAATTCCTATAAAAAGGATAACTGGATAGGCTACACTGAAC
>NZ_JBALQK010000413.1:0-1627 GCF_036965845.1 Bacillus sp. JJ1127
GAATACCCCCGTATAAATAATATACCTTTTTTACATTTGGTCAAACTTCTCCATTTAAATCATGCTAGCAAATCAAAGGTGACATAAAAATAGCACAACAATATGAACTTCGTGTGAACTTACAAAAAAGTAAATTCAACAACTGGTAATCATACTTACTATACATCATCTAAGTATTATAATTCTACAAAATAGTAGGATTTTACCTCATAAACTTCTAAGTATATTTAAAGAAGGGAGATGAACAAACATGACCCTATATCCAGTCATTTCCAAGAAATTAGTCGCTGTAGGTTATAATCCATCATCTATGATTTTACGAATTAAGTTTAGAAATAGCACATACGATTTCTATGATGTACCAGAAAGTATTTACAAAGGATTACTAAACGCTCCATCAAAAAGCTACTATCACGATACTTACATTAAAAATTCTTATCGTCACACTAAAATTTAACATAACCACTATTCATACAATCAGGCAATGTGTACAAAAAGAAGACATTATGCGATTCAACATAATGTCTTCTTTTCATTAATATGGAATATATTCGTAATGCCATCCCTTTTCATCGAGCCAAGCAGTGAATTTGTCTAGTCCTGGATTACTCATCTTCTCAGTTAGTACGTACGGTGTAGAATTTTCACCTTCGAAAATGATAGAACCTTTTATATCCTGCTCTAATAAAATCCCAGAAACTTCTTTGACCGCTTCAAGTCCTAAACCGCCTGTTTTTACTTTTCTTCTCCCATCATCTGCCAATGCATTTTCTCCTCCAATAAACCATGATAAACTTTTATCGCCTATAAGATAATTCAAATCGCATTTTCCAATGCCAGCCACATTCCCCGAATCAGTGTATTGCCATATGTCGCATACATAAGCTGGTTTGTTTCCGCCATAACGAGGGATCCAAAGAAAATCCGCTTTCACTCCACTTAATCCATACTTGTTGTACATGTGGTGACCTACATATAACCCCACTCTCCACCCCGCCGCTTGACAAGTATTAATAAACACTTGAGATGCTTCAGCCAACTTATTAGGACCACAGCTTTTAAGTGTATCGTCTTCTACATCTAGTACAAGAAACTTAGCATTAGGACTTGTTCTTGCCATAAAATCTTTCGCTTCTACAATTGCATCTTTAACCGAAGCATAACAGCCATACGCATATGCAGCATGCGAGACACCGCGTTGCTCCAAATTCGCGACATAGCTTTTATACTGCTCATCTACTGTTCTTGAGCCATACTGTACCCGGCAGATTGCAAGAGCAATTTGTGGCGCCGCTACATCCCAATTAATATTCACGTTCCACTTAGAGATATCAATAATATGTTTCTTCATACTTTATCTGCTCCTTTCTTAAGATAACATTCAAAGCTTGTCTTGTTGTTTATTCCAATGGGTAAAACAATGGTAATGCTTTACTTAATGGATTACCATCTAACGATATGTATATAGCTCAAACTATATATGAATAGGCGTTTTGTTTTATAATTTCAAACCTACTACAAAAATCTCCAAGTAAAAATACACATGAGGCTATTCTTTTACTATAGAAATAAAAAATGACTCCTATTATTTAGAAGTCATTTTTTAGAAAAGTAAATTTTCTAATAT
>NZ_JBALQK010000413.1:1663-1987 GCF_036965845.1 Bacillus sp. JJ1127
ATACCACTTCAGTTTCTATTTCGTTTATTTATTTTGTCGTATGCTTTAATTTGTTTCTCAAGACTTCGGTCAGCTTTTTTATCATGCACTACAAGGATCGCATGTATAACTCCTGGCACCCAAACAATCAGTGTTAAAAAGAAGTTTACAATTGCTTGAAATGGCTTTCCACAAAGTAATACTGCAAGTGGCGGAAAAAGAATCGCTAACAAATACATCATTCTTATCAAGTCTCCTCATTGTAAATTGTTTGACTAACAGCATCTAAGCAATGCGCTACTATATAAGTGCAAATCGAAAAACCTACATAAAAACCCCTTTCTT
>NZ_JBALQK010000413.1:2282-3897 GCF_036965845.1 Bacillus sp. JJ1127
AGATAAGAAGCATCCTATTGGACGCTTCTTATCTCATAGCCATTCAATTTTCCTATACCGAACAAATCTATTTCTGTATCAATTAATTTATGAATAAACCTCACTATCTTTGTTCTACCTTGCAAAGTTTCCCCTTCAGTGGTAATAAGTTCAAATACTGGTTGCTCATTCTTCTTCATTATTTCAATAAAAATTTTATTTTGATCAGTAGTTCCACGTATAATGACTTTCCAGTCTAAATAGTTATCAATACTTACATAAGCTACATGAAAATCTATTTCCTCTTTTCTCTCTCCTAAATAAGTGACTTTCTCTAATTCAAACTGTGCCATTTCCACTACCTCCCTTTTATTACATATTCGACAGAAAAGAAGGAAAACCTACAACGTATAATGATCTAATACTATTTTTTGATGATGATAATAAACACGAAAAGCATTTCTTTCTATATTCCTTGTCCCATCTAAAAAAATAAACCTTTTAACTACCTTTATCGATTTTCAAATTATCCCTTTTGTTTTCCGTTTCAATTTCCGTTAATCCGATTGCTGAGATTAACGTTCCAATTGCCTGTATCCAAATACCGATCAGTCCCGTTAATCTCTCATCCTCTCCTTCTTCTTCCTTCTCCTTATCTGTAAGGTTTTTCTTATCTATTTCTCCTCTTTCTTCTTTTTCTCCTTTCGATATGTTGTGTATCCCTTGATAGGCTTGCATCCCAGCCCCTAAACTTTGCAGTGAATTTCCAAATACAATTAACCATGGAATATCAGTAATCTTATTGAGTAGTGCTGCTTCCACCCCAAGAAACGCACCAACAGACTGCAAACTGTTTCCCGTAATAATAAGATAATCATTCCCTTTCATTTTCCTTTGTCGATTAAAAAATGTTCCGATTACATTTGAAACATTTCCTAAAGCTAACAGCTCAATCCCTGTTTTTTCCAAGGATTCACTTCTTTTTTTTATTTTTTCCTCTTCACTTTTGATATCCTTCTTTTCCTCTATGTTTTCTACCACACGATCTGGTTTTACCAGTTGCAATATATACCCAAGAGCTTGTAATGAACTACCAACAATAACAAGCTCTGATTCAGCGTCTTCCTCCCCTACAAACCCTCTCGTTGTACCAATAGCCGCTATAAGATTACCACCAACTTGAAACCATGCCCCTGTAACTTTTAAATTCCTTAGGTTCATATTTTTCATCACCTATATTAAAATGCCAATTATTCATTTCAACTTAAAGGTCTGCCATGCTCCTATTTAAAACCATTACAAAACCAAATGCTTTGTTCTACTGTTTCGAATTCTTATCTTGCCACCTTACGATAACACCCGTATTTCTCCATTTTATTTTCTATATGTAATTTTGTGCATCATAACCTCTTCACTATTTTTCAAAACAAAAACTCAAATAAAAAGAACACCTGCAAGGTGCTCTTTTTGGATAAGGAGTTTTCAATGAGTATGAAATAAGCGACTTACGCTTTTTTCATATTTCAATATATGCTTGTCCTATTAAAATGGTGCATAATCTTTATATTTCTTTCTCCGTTCATGTTACATGTTTCAAATTGTGATAGAGCATTCAAGAACAAACACTATGATAGAA
>NZ_JBALQK010000414.1:0-1070 GCF_036965845.1 Bacillus sp. JJ1127
ATATATTACATAAGTAATTTATTTTATTCATCCGGAGGTGCGTATGGGTAGTAAAAAAGGAAAGTTAGAAAACAATTTATATTTATTGCGTGCTGAACAACGTTGGTCACAAAAGTATGTTGCGGAAATGCTCGGAGTTAGCAGACAAACCATCCACTCTTTAGAGAGTAACAAATATAATCCATCACTTATGCTTGCTTTTCAAATTGCAAAACTATTCGAAGTCGAGATTACAGACATTTTTCAATACTTAGAGGAGGAATCATGATGTTAGGGAATACAATTTTCATCATTGCAACAATCATTTTTGTTATTGCAACTGGAATCTTTATAGGTTTTGTCTTTTCAGAAGGTAAAGACGAACGAGGGCAACAAATTCTCGGAAAATCTTTCAATGTAGCTTTTATTTTCCTTCTCTTTGGTTTTGTCGCTCAAAGTCTTCTGTTTAGATATGGAAATGTAGATTTAGAATTTATGAAAGTATATGTGACAACGTGGATTGCTATTGTTATGGCTAGCAATGCTATTACCATTACTGTATTAAAAAGACGAGTATAATCCAAAACATTTAGACATAAAACAACCGGTTCCTTGTACGCTAAGGAACCGGTCAGTAGTTTAAAAAATTACTTTATACGAATTACGATTACTTATTCAACCGACAGAAATATTTTTATACTACCATCTTTAGAATAAAATTCAAAATCCGTTTTATATGCTCTTTTTATATCACTTTTCCAAATATCCACCCAAGCGTTAAACACACCTTTTGGATCAGTATGATCTACTTCTACAACATGGTAGTTACCTGCTGGAATGATGACACTACTTTCATCATTCCATTTCTCTTCCGTGCCAATATGCAAATCATAATCCCCTGTAAAATCACTTACATAATTATTATAAACAGCATATATATCACCTTTTAAATTTAAACGAAGAAATTCTTCCCACAAATTCAATATGGCATCTGTACTTTGATTATTTGTTCTTATTTTCTTTCCATAAATATTTTTTTCAGTAATTGCTTTATTCATCTATACTTCCTCCTACTATATAAATTCATTTTA
>NZ_JBALQK010000414.1:1167-1808 GCF_036965845.1 Bacillus sp. JJ1127
TTTAATTGATGTATATAATTAATATGGAAAGTATAGCATTCATAGTATGACAACAGTCTGTCAGCTTTTATAAATAAATTCAATTTCATTCCTATATGCATTTTCAAGCCATAGTGGCGCTAATATTTTTACATGCCTACCAAACATCAATAAAAATGGCAATAAGTTTTTATCGGTATCATAATGAAAGGTTACTTTTAAACTCCCGTCTTCAAGTACCATTATTTCATCCTCAATAAAAAAATCGTATAATTTCCCAAGTTCGCTTTTTGAAAACAACAATATAATCTTCTCTACTTTAACTGCCTTATTCATTACGCGTTCGCTTTTCCCCGTATAGGCTGTTCTAGTATTGTCATGTATTACTTCCATATCTCTAATCCTAGTCAACTTAAATAATCTCAAAGCTTTTCTAGATTCGCAAAAGGCTTCTAAATACCAACTACCATTCATAAAATTTAATTTTAAAGGTTGAATCATTCGATTAGATATATTCGCTGTTTGTGACACATAAGAAATACGGATTTTATTTCCTTCATCAATTATAGAAAGTATTTTTTTGATCTTTCGTTTTGTTTCTTCTTCTATCGTTTCTCGATGTAATGTAGATGATGATATTGTGATATTGGAATGATACTCCT
>NZ_JBALQK010000415.1:0-4417 GCF_036965845.1 Bacillus sp. JJ1127
AACAAATCGATTCATATTATGAACATAATTTAGTTAATAAACAATACTAACACGAATATTTCTGATTTTAAGTAGATTTATATACGAAGCATGATTAAAACGGGGCTTATGGTAGATTAATATACACATCAGTTCCGAATTATTAAGATATCTACAGAATAATAAAAAATATTTATGTTTTTATGTAGATTAAATCCGTTTTTTAGGACTGAAAATTCTGAACAAAGGATAATATTATTGTGAATAACTGATTATGTTAATGTACTATTGCATGAAATTGTATAAAAAATAGAGAGAGAAAGTCTTCTAAACTGAAGACTTTCTCTCTTTTTCGTTTAACATATTCCATGCAACAAGCTCTATCCAGCACGAATAGCCCTCCTTTTTTGCTTTTTTCAAAAATGGAGGGCTGCTACTTTTACATTACTTGAAGCAGTTGATCAACCGTATGTGGCGTTTCACTTGTTGAACGGTAGTATGCTTCTAAGGACTGTAGAAACTGAATTAAATCAAAGTCTTCAGGGACTTCAATTATACGAATCTTTTCCTGCGGCAATTTATCAATTTTTTCAATGAACAGTTCACGAATATCACTAGGTATTTGTTTTCCTTTATGCCCACTAGACTTTAATAGTTCGCGAATTTCAATTTCTAATGCTGTATATGCGTTAATATTTACTCCTTGCTCATAAGCATATTTTCTAAATAGTGATTCCTCTTGATACTGCATGTAATTACGTTGGTAAGCATCTATGGTTACAGGTACAGCATATTTCGCATGAAGCAGGTCATGCGCTTTACGGAATAGCTTTTGAACATTTCGTAAAGAGTATATAGCAAAATGAGTACCAAATTTAAAAATGGCCTCTTCTTGTTCATGCTTTGGTAAATTGTGTGTTATTAAAGGATAGATTCCAGTTTTAGCAGCTGTGTCTAATACACGATATTGTGAAGATTGCTTTAATAATTTACTTAGTGTATAAACAAGCTTTTTAGGATACCCTTCTTGTCGATCAATCATTTCTCGTAAGCCACGAACTACTTGGCGAATTTGACGATGGCAAGAGTGTTTTAAAACGTTAATAAATTGGTTCATATCCTTTGCAAATTCAGCAATATTCATTTCAACTAACAAGTTCTCAATGAATTTAACTTTACGCTTATATGTATCTCGTGGTGTAAATGGATCACGGTATTCTGCTCCTTCTTCTTTAGCGCATAAGAAATCAGGATGTACAGATAAATGCAATGTTGTGTATTGCTTTTTATTCTTCTTCCCTTTTTCTAACTTGCAAATTTTAAATAAAGGAGATCCTGTAGCAGATAGTTTTGTTTCTAACTCCTTAAGTACGGCACGAATCTGATGTGGGTATTTCTTATGTAAGTAACGATACATACCACCAAAATGAGTTGAGTTTCCTTGCTCATCAACTTTAAATAGAGAACGTTTCAAGGTAGTTTCGCGTTTTTGTTGCATAGCTACATCCATAAATAGTTTTTTAGCTGCAATGGATAACTCGAAGAATTCTTTTGTAAATACAATTGGGCTGATAAATGTGTAGGCATTTGCTTTATTCGTTTCCTTATTCATAAAATCAGTTAAGGTAATTTTATATTTACCACTGTACTCATTTTCGATTGTAATGATGTTGTGGAAACTTAACTTCTTCAAAGCCACATAAAATTGTGAATGATGAATATGTGCAAATGCTTCTTTATAATTTTTATAATCCTCCCAAAGCATGTGAATGGATACATGAGAAAGCTCACCATATGTATTACATTTTTTATGAAGAAATAGAAATACTTCTAGATCAGCATTTGTAATACCATATAGCTTATGTTTCCTTCCCTCTTTTTTATCAAATACACTTACTTTATCTAAAACTTTTTTCATTTTCAGTGAAAAAGATGGCTTTGCTTGTTCAACAACCCCCTCTTCATCTGCAATTCTTTCTTCATAGGACATTGATTTCACAATGCCTTCTAAATAAGTATCTTTAAAACTGTAATACTTACCTTCCAAAGCTTCTACTAACTTTTGCCATGATTTAATTGTTACAATTACTGGTGTTGTTGTTTCACCATTTAAACTACGTTTGTTCTTTATAACGAAAGGTTTTGCCATCTTTTTCACCTCCTTTTATTTTAAGTTGCAGTTTTCCCCACAATTAGATATAGAATTTCATTTTTGATTATATCAAATCGAATGTTGGTGAAATCTGTCCCTTTAAGAGGAAAAATAAAAAAATGAAACGCGCCTTAATCCCTTGTGCGACAAGGGATTTGACGTTTCATAAAAAAAAGTTTGTTGCCACCATAGGTCTATGAAGTTTATTGAATATGAAATGAGGTATAGATTGTGCTAAATCTTTATTAACCATTGATTTTATAGGCTTTTGCGCTGATTTCGTTTTAGAGTTGTTGCCATCATATAGCTATAATGGTTTAATGAAGTTTTCTTTCATATTTTATGAAATGGCTTTATATCAACGTTTATCACTAAATAACATAAAATGAAATTTTTTTTAGAAGAATGATTGTCAGGGAATACTCGTTTCATTTTTTAAGAGTTATAGCCATCATATAGCTATAACGTTTCAAGAATTAAAAAATTGTTGCCACAATAGAGCTATATATGATTAAGAATAAGAAGTTGCAGCCAAGATAAGGCTACATGATTTCAAGTAATGGGTTATAGCCACAATAGAGCTATGTGATTTTAAATGAGAAGCAGGTGGCATGTGAAGGTTGTAACCTAATGTAGCAAGTTTTCTAAGTTGTAGGAAGAAAATCAGTGTAAATAGCTAATTTACTTTTAAAAATTGAAATTGTATTGTAAAGTAGTCATTTTACAAATAGAAGCAGTTTTATATAATTAAAGACAAGCAAAGAAGAAATTAAATGATTCTACAATTAATACGTATAAAAAATCCGATGTTCATACTGACTATTCTGATAATATTCCAACTTAAAGGTTATGTAGCCATCATATAGCTATGACGTTTCACATTGTTAGGATTTAAACTATATTTGTTATTAACATTGTTAGGAGGTATTTAAATATGGAGAAAGTATTAGCACTGTTCAGTGATGCCCTCCTACTTGCTGCTCCAATTTATGAAGAAAATAAGCAGTTATGGGCCAAATGGAATAAATATTATAATGAAGTACAAGAGAATCACGATAAATTAGTAACATCAGCTAATATATCTCCTTCATTTTCAACACTTGTTTCTTGGCTAGGTCAGAAACAAGAGCAAGGAGTATCGTTGTTGAACATTTATGCCAATCTGGATAAATATAAAATTGAGATTCAAAATGTATTAGATAAGATCATTGAACAAGAGTTTGGAGAAAAACCTGAAGCAGTTGAACCAACCCAAAATTCAAATCTTGAAGATAGTCAGGTTAAAGAGCATATAGCAGATATACCTGATGAATATTATCCTGTAAGTAATGACGCGATGTATTATCAATTACGTGATGGAATAGCAAAAAATCAGTTTGAAGAGGATGAAGCAGTAGCAAAACCAGTATTACCATTAGAAACGAAAAATTCAAGCGGAGTTGCACAACTATCTTCACATAAGGACGAGGATTTAAGATTAGTTAACACAAACGAAGCAGAAAGATGGTCTATATTGGTTGATGGAGTAATTAGTAATATGGATGACCTTACAGCAGATTGTTTGGATACAATTACAATTCAGTGGTTAAATCAAGCTAAATCTCCAGACGAATTCATAGATTTTAGTTATGAAAATGTATTGGAATTGTGTAATATGCCAAAAGCTTCTGCAAATGGTGTAGAGTATTATCGTGCAGAAGATAAGATAAAAATAGCGCAACGTATTGCAGCTTTGGCTAGTATCTTTATTTATTTGAATGATGATAATGAAGTTGTAGTACTGAACGATCGAGCAGAAACTGGGAAACAATTCGAAGTAAAACGTGAAGTAATCAAAAGGCTATTCGTACTGGATTCTGTAGTGTTATGGAGAGATAAGAATACTAGTGAATATATGGGAATAGAATCCTGTAAGATTAAACCAGGTAGTTTCTTATCAGGATATTTGTATGGTTCTAATAGTACAACTGCTTTATTATCGAAAAAAGCACTAGAATATAATAGCTATAGACACAAGTTTCATAAACGTTTAATACGTTATTTATCATGGCAGTGGAGAATCCGGCAGCAATACAGTACTTTAAAAAGACCATACTCCATTGGTGGAGAAAAAGGTTTACTATCTGTAATGGGTATCAAAACTACGAATGGACGCCCATACCGAATCCGAGAACAACTAGAAAATGTTTTAATTGATTTAGAAAAGGAAAATGTAATTTCACATTGGGCATATGCAGAGGAATTGGATGAAACAAAGATAGGAGAACGTAATTGGTTTAAGAATTA
>NZ_JBALQK010000415.1:4466-5040 GCF_036965845.1 Bacillus sp. JJ1127
TGCAGATGTAGTAAAACAAACTACTGCAGAATCAGAAGATATGATTCGGGAAAAAATTATGTATCAGCATATGCATCAAAATAAAACAATGCGTGAGATTGCAGATGAAATAGATCTATCCCCTGCTACCCTATCAAGATTTTGTAATAAAAAAATGAAACGTATTTCAAAAAGTGTAAATGAAAAACTTAACAAGTGGTATGAAAGACAAATGATTATAGAATCTATGTAAAAAGAAGCAGATACCTTGAACAAAAAGGTACCCGCTTCTTTTTTTATTGAAAACAGAGATTGTTTTCTATGTTAGGTGATTATAGTTTATGTCCAAAACACTACACTACATTGTTTAACTTTCTACCGTTAATTATTTCTGCTTTTTTTCTATTTCTAAGAAATATGTAAATGCAATTTTCCCACTTATCAATATTAAACTAAAGAATGAAAGCAAAGCGAAAGTTCCTCAATTTATTTCCCCTTCAATTTGACTAATTTTCAACACTGTTGAGATTGCAGCTATGACAATAGGTATTTCAAAAATAATAATTGAGTTTTTAATTCTTTTTAGATTATCTTT
>NZ_JBALQK010000416.1:0-1908 GCF_036965845.1 Bacillus sp. JJ1127
AAAAGGGATTTATATAAAAATGTTACATTAAAAATAGGCAGGAAAGAAATAAGAGATAAAGTTTCGCTTTATGTAGAGATACGTAGGAGTTGTAAAATGAAAAAGAAAACAGATAATGAAAATGTTGGTGTTAATGTTATTCGGATAATAGTATTTTCTATGATTCTATCGATAGTTGGTTTAGCTCTATTTATGTCAAATAAGATTAGTTATATGCATTCGCTTTCTCCTATTGTATATGATCTGGAACGAGAAGCAAGTGCTGCAGTATTAGCTCTTATCTATGTGCTGTGGGTGATGTTGTATCTTCTCTCGGTTGTATTACCAAAAAGAAAGTGTATAAGGCGTGTACTATTCATAATTTTTAGTACTTCTTTTGGAATCATTTATTTGCTTTTCTTCTTTTATTCTAGCATAAGCAATACAGAAATTATTGAAGATCCATTTTGGGGAAGTGCGAAAAGGGCTAGCTGGGGAGAAATTAAAAAGGTAGAAGTGTATGATGCTTATAAGGATGCAAAATCAAATAGGTTGGGCTTTAAATTTGTATTTTATACAAATGCGAATGAAAAAATTGAAGTAAAATGTATAGAGGACAATTGGTCAGAGGAACAGCGCAAAATGAAGGAAATAGAAGAAAGAATAAAGCGAGAAGGAATTTTGATTACGTACAATCCGATTTTTAAAATAAAAGATCAATTTCAAATGTTTTTAGAGAAGCATTATAACAAGAGAGAAGTAGAGCAAATTCGCGAATTTTTGCAGGAAAGAAATATGCAAGTAAAGTGGTTTGATGAAAGAGACTAATTGTTTGAGCGGAAAATTAGTTTCTTTTTTTTGAATACAGTTTGCATATGAGTAGAATTACTTCACTCATTATGAAAATATTATTGATTAAAAAGAAAAGGTGGGAGTAGGGAAGTTGTGTAAAGGAAACTTGACGTAAAGGTTGCTTTACATTTATACTCTGTGTAAGGAGGAGGGGAATATTTCCTTGGAAAACAAAATGGTAGAATACAGAAAAAAATTTGGCCTGTCACAAGAGAAGTTAGCTGAAAAACTTGGTGTTTCTAGACAGACTATTATTTCAATTGAAAAAGGGAAATATGATCCATCACTTCCTTTAGCATTTGAAATTGCGAAAACATTTCAGACAACGATAGAAAATGTATTTATTTATGAAGGGAAAGAGAAGTAAATCTACATAAGGGGGAAAGAAAGATGAACTACTCACAAAAGTATTTTTTGATTATGGGGATTATCTTTTCGGTGATGAGTGGATTTATGCTATTTATAGGTATAATGGCGCATTCTTCACCACCGTCACAAACGTACACATTACTAGCAATGACAGTCATGTGCTTTTGCTTAAGTTATCTCCATCCACAATTTAAGGAGAAAGACGAAAGGATGAAGTTAATCCGTCAAAAAGGAATGTTCTATTCCTACTTTGCGTTGTTAGCGTATTACATACTATTTTCTATCGGATTAAATTTAAAGATCATTATATTGTCTGCTGCAGAGTTGCTCAACATTTTAGCGGCATTAACAATTTGTACGGTCTTTATTTCATTCGTTATTTTGTCTAAAAAATATTAAAGCTGGAATGAGAAAGGTGAATCAGATAGATGCAAAGTATATATGCTTTTGGGTTAGCCCTGCTTTTATTTTTAGCAGTGTACTTATTTATTCGTAAGGATATACAAGGGAATACATTGACGAAGAGAGGTTTCTATAAGCTGATCGGGTGTTTGGGCGTAATGTTTGTAGGCATTATCGTGATGGTTGTCTTGGTAAGTAAGCGATTATAAGAAAAGGATAGAATGAAAACCCTGTTTTTGTTTCAGTGTCAAAAATAGGGTTTTTTATTATGACATGATAGAGAGTGATTATATACACATCAATTAA
>NZ_JBALQK010000417.1:0-1851 GCF_036965845.1 Bacillus sp. JJ1127
CTCTTTTAATAACTCATTCACTTTATAACCTAGGACAGTAAAATCTTGAACAAAATTCATCATTTCAATCCAGTATAAAAAGACATTGGTATATCCAATGTCTTTTTCACGTTTATCACAAAAATATCCTAATAAATAAACTTTGTAATATCTGTTACTTCTTTTCGAGCAAGCTTCTTTGGCTTATCTTTTGGATATCCTAGCGAAATTACCATATTAATTTGTTTCTGTGGATCAATTTGTAAATATTTTCGCAATTCATTTTGTGCTAATAAAACGGGTCCTGTCATCGGACAAGTCCCAAGACCTCTTGCATGTGCTGCCAGCATTAAATTTTGAGCCGCTAAACAGCTACTTTTAATCCCCTCTTCTTCCCATACTGCATCTGGAACGAATTTGATTGGATCAAATATTTTTTCACGAAACTTTGATTCATACGGAGTTGCTAAACATACAATTAGCACTGGTGCTTCAGAAAAGGCGGTTGCATATGGCCCAAATGAACGAGTTAATAGCTTCCCAGCTTTTTCTTCTCCATTTTTTGCCGCCTTTTCAGCTAACGTATGTAATGCATCCCATGTCATTTTTTCGATATCTTTAATTTTATCTCGATTCATAATGACAATAAATTCCCACGTTTGTGAGTTCGTATCACTTGGAGCATAACGAGCACAATCAATAATCTCTTCTATGTCACTAACAGATACCTCTTGTTCTATAAACTTTCGCACACTACGGCGTCCGTGAATTATTTCTTTAAATGCTTCATAATTCATATACATAAAATCCCCTTTTACAGCATTTTTAAAATTTGTCCTACGCTTGCATTATATCATGAAAAAAAGCTGGTGGAATACCAGCTTCCCTTTCCTTATATACTCAATTTGTTACTTTTAAAGGTGCAATACTTTCTTCATAAGCAGCTTGTAGTTTTTTCGTAACTGCTCCTCTTTCTCCATTACCAAATTGCTCATCTCCAATTTGAGTAACCGGAAATATTTCAAGAGGCGTCGCTGTAAAGAAGCATTCATCCGCTTCATATACTTCCTGTAATGAAAATTCTCGCTCTTCTACTTCAATATGTAGAGATTTTGCTAACGAAATGACATGATGACGAGTAATTCCATGTAAGATAAAGTGATCTGCTGGATGCGTAATCACTTTATTATTTTTTATAATAAAGAAATTTGAATGGCAACCTTCTGTTATAATTCCATCTCGAACTAATATCGCCTCTTGATATCCTTCTTCATTAATTTTATTTTTAATCATAATATTTGGAAGAAGATTTAAGGATTTTATATGACAAAACTTCCAACGAATATCTTCCTCTACCGTTACTTTAATCCCCTTTTCCATAAGTTCAGTCGGTCTTGGAAACGGTACAATATTTGCAAAATACATTGGCTTCAAGTTCGAATCATATACATGATTTCGCGGCTGAGCTCCTCTTGAAATTTGAACATACACATTCCCATCTTCTTGAAATTGATTTTTTTCAATTAATTGCTGAAGTTGTTCAATCAGTTCCTCTTTTGTAAAAGGTGGATTAAGATGAATTTCCTTCATGGATTTAAAGAATCTTTCTAAATGCAAATCTAGCAAGTGAGGTTTCCCATTATATAAACGGAACACCTCATATATTCCATCACCAAATTGTAAACCTCGTTCTTCTAGCGCAACCATCGGCTGTTCTTCCTTCGTATTCACAATTCTTCCATTAAACAAAATCCAATCTTTATGAGCTCCTTTCACCATTCTCCACTCCTTTCCTAATAATAGTTTCATTTTACAACCCATCCACAATAAATACAAAGAATTTTCAGTCATTTAAATCAATAAAACACCTAC
>NZ_JBALQK010000418.1:0-1959 GCF_036965845.1 Bacillus sp. JJ1127
AGATTATTAAATTTACAATGTAAAATGTTTCAGCACATTCTTTAATTCTTCAGCCATTATGCTTAATTTGTTAATTGTATTTGTAGTATGTGACATAGCATCTATTTGCTGCTGAGCTGATTTTTTGACGCTTTGTGATTTATTATAGTTATCACTTGCTATATTTGATAATTGATTAATCGATGCGGAAACGGTTTCAGTATTAATTGAAATTTGTTGGGAGTATACGGATACTTCTTGGATTTGTAACGTAATTTCATTAATAGCTACACTGATTTTTTCAAAAGCTTGTCCTGCTGCATTTACAACAACTAAGCCAGTTTCTGTATCATTTTTCGTTACATGAGTTGTTTGAATTGCTGATTGCGTGCAGTTTTGAATTTCTTTTATTAAACTCACGATTTGTTTAGAAGATGTTTTGGATTGTTCAGCTAGCGTTCTAACTTCATCAGCAACAACAGCAAATCCTTTTCCATTCTCTCCAGCTCGTGCAGCTTCAATTGCTGCATTTAAAGCTAATAAATTAGTTTGATCTGCAATCCCATTTATTACTTCAACTATCGTATTGATTTCCACGGAAAGATGTCCTAATTTCGAAATAACTTCTGATGTATGATTGATAGAGTCATGGATTGTATTCATTTGAAGCATTGTTTGTTGAATGATAGCATTTCCTTCATTTGCACTCTTGCAGACTCCAATTGTTTTTTGAGATGCTATATTGGATAGTTTTGAGATGCTTTGAATGTCACTTGAAACATTTGTCATGGATGTTACAGTTTCTTGTGCTTCTTTATATTGGGTTTCAGATCCTTTAGTAACTATGTTAATAGAGTGTGTAACTTCATCTGCATGTTTAGTTAATTGGTGATTTTGTTTAATCAACTCTTGAGATGTTATGTTTAATTGACTTTCTGTATTAGATAACTTTGTAATAATACTTTGAAGGTTATCAGCTACCTCATTTGTTGAACATGCTAGTACCTCAAGTTCATCTTTAGTTTTTATAGATAAAGATTCACCGGTTAAATCATTTTTTGCAATTTGACTTAACCGTTTGACGACTAAAGTAATTGGAATTGTAATGGCTCTAGATATGAAAATAGCAATTGCAATTCCGATCATTGTTATTATTAATGCCGTAATAACAAATATCTTTTGTTCTCTTTCCCCATTTTCAATTAATTTCGTACCTTTATTTTTTAATTTTTGTTCGGCATCTATTTTAATTTTATCCCATGCATTAATTGCATCCATAGACCATAATTGACAGTATTTTTCCATTAAAGGAATCGCTTCATTAAATCCACCTTTCGTATATGCGGGTATTACTTGATCTGTTATTAGGTTTTCCCACTTTATTGTTTTTTGAACAGCAGCTTTATAAGCTTCTGTATTACCCATGATATCTTGTAACTCCGCCTTTAATTTTTCTGATTCTTTTGTTTCTTCTAGAAATAAATCTTTATATTTTGTATCTCCGTATAATACATATCCTCTTGCAAGTATGACTCGATTTGCAACATTGGCAGACAATTCATTCGCTTTTGATACTTGTTTATATTCTTCGGTGACTAGTGTATGAATTTCTGTATTTGATTTTGATATTCCAAAATAACCAAATGTTGATATGCCAATTAGTAAAATAATTACAAATAAAAAACTGGTTAAAATTTTGCTTCGTATGTTTCTCATTTTTTCTCCTGCCAATCTTATTTTTATTTCCGGTAAGTAGATAAATTGTTAAATTAGATAGGTTTTTAAATATGTATATATGCATATTTAGATTAACAGTATCAGAGTATATTACAAAGTTTATATTGAAGTCAATACTTTTTGAAGGAACGTATACTTACTTTACTTGATATGTTTTTATTTATCATTTTAAGCGAGAATATCCTCGCTATTTTTTTGTTTTTTCAAACATTCCTTAGAATGTTAGGTAGGGGTAGTTCAATT
>NZ_JBALQK010000419.1:0-929 GCF_036965845.1 Bacillus sp. JJ1127
CTTTTAAATATTCCCTTGTATAAATAATACTGGATAAATAAAAGCTGACTAGTAATAATTCATTGGAAGAGCGTTAAACCTTCAAATACAAGCTGCAATTACAGTTATCCATTGAATATGACTAATCCCTTCTTCCATAATCAGGCGCGTTTATTTAGAAACGCGTCTTTTTTTGTATAGTAAGTCATTCGATAGAATATGGTACCATTAATACGATACATCAAATAATTATAATGTTTATTCATGTGAGTGTAGTGTAAGGCTTAAAAAAGAACTGAAATACTAGTCACAATATTATTTTTCTTGTTTTTCCTTAAAAATGGACGGTTCTTTTTTAAAGTGAAATCGTTCTTTTAAAAAGCTCCCTAAATTTCTCCCTATCTTCTGATGTAAATGGTTTTGGCCCCTTTGTACGCTTTCCACTTTTTCGAGCCATTGCACTCAAATAACGTGTTTGTAATAATTGGTCAATGTTTTCATTTGTATAGCTATACCCATTATGGTGAAGAACCGTACACCCTTTTGCTAAACCTAGCGAAGCAAGACCATAATCTTGCGTAACGATTATATCTCCTTTTTCTGCTAACTTCATAATCCGATAATCCGCAGCATCTGCTCCAGAATCAACATAAATTTTTTCCACTCCTGATGGTTGTTCCGCATTAGAAAAATGAGAAAAGCTAGTAACAAGGATAACAGGAATTTCAGCATTCGTACCTTCAGAGATAATAATATCTTTTACCGGACAGGCATCTGCATCAACATAAATTTTCATCTTTATCACTCCTATAAATAAGTTCGAGTTGATGATAATGGCAGATTTAGCTTTTGTCAAACGAAGATGCTTTACCTAAAATCATTAAAAAAACAGATATTCTATTAAAGGATGCTTTAATGGAATAAGGGGCACAGAAATGATCAAACTTTTT
>NZ_JBALQK010000419.1:969-5050 GCF_036965845.1 Bacillus sp. JJ1127
CAATCTTTTTTCAAAACACTCTCTTTTCTTCTGTTCTTCTATTACGATTGATAGAATTAATTTGATCAAACTTTATTTAAAAGCTACAGCTGCAAGATTTTATTAATGTGTTGAAAGTATTGGGACAAAACTCGGAAATACGGGCAATTAGAGTGTTTACCGATGTGTTGCCAGAGGGCTTGGGAGAACGTAAATTTATAAAGTTAAGTGATGGTGTTACGAAAAGACGGTATGTGATTGCTGAAGTATATATGGTTAAAGGAAAACGATTCAACATAATAGAAGTAGAGCGAGAAAATCACTCGATGTCGATGCTCATTTTATCATCATCTAAAATTACTAATTGGAAGTCTATTTATCATTGTTTACTTGTGAATCTTGTTAATGACAATGGTACTTGGACGAGTAAAACATTAAAGATTATTGAAAATCAAGGTGTTATTGTAATGAAGGCGAAGCATAGTTCTAAAGGTGTTCGCCATAGGAGTGAAATGTTATTAAACAAGTTAATTTAAAAGAACACATTTTCATAATATTAGCGTTTCTTCCACAATCGGGCCATATTGTTTAATAAAAGAAGGAGTTAAGACTGTTTATCAAGAATTTCTATAGGTTAACCAAATGAAGTTTCTTTAATTCCGATATTTTAAGCAAAAGCGACTGTATGGCGTGAGCATAGGTGTTAACTTCCCAGAGTCTTGGACATCGCTAACGGGAAACACAGTATAAATTATATATATTTTGTGTGGAGTGTGATCTGATGCAAGAAATACGATTAAAACTAGAGGCTTATATTAACAAATATCTAGAATTGTGGGACTTTTACGGAGTTATTCAAGTGACCAAAAAAGGCGAGGTGCTTTTTGAAAATGCATACGGCTATGCAAGTATCGAGTTTGGGGTGAAAAATGATACCAACTCGTGCTTCTCCATTGCTTCCATGTCAAAACAGTTTACGGCCTTTGCTATTATGCTCCTTCATGAAAAAAAAATGATGGACATTGATAAACCTGCACAATTATACCTCCCCGCCAATATGAAAATTGACGAATCAATCACTGTCCATCATTTATTATCGCATACTTCTGGTTTATATAATTTCACAAACTTCGAAAATGACTTTTTTGCGGGATACAACAGAATGGATTATTCACGAAACCATTTCTTTCAGAGGTATATTAATAAAAAGCCTACAAAGCCACCGGGAACGGTATATGATTACAATAACTCGAACTATAATTTGCTTGCATGGATCATTGAAAATGTTTCAGGAGAAAAATATGAATATTATCTAAGAAACCATATATTCCTGCCTTTGAATATGATGAACAGCGATGTTGATGACGGTTGTAAAACGATAAAAAACAGATCAAGTAATTATGTAAATGATTTTGATGCAACCATCAAATGCCCGTATTTTAACGAGAAGTTTAGCATCGGTGCAGGAGCCATAATTTCAAATTGCGATGATTTGTATAAATGGTATACCTGTTTACGGGATCGGAAAATCCTATCCAAGGAGGTCTATACTAGGTTTTTTAACGAGAACCAAAATAATTACTGCTATGGACTGGAACATCATCATGTTTACGGAACATACAGATATTCCCATGGAGGAGATCAACTTGGTATCAGTACTTATATGCAGGATTTTTTCGATGAAGATATTTGTATTATCATTCTTTCCAATAATGAAGCTATAAATCAGTACAGAATGGGTAATGCAATTTCCGATATTCTGCATCATGTTGATGTAGTTGCTCCGACAAAACATAAAGAGCTTCCTATCAACGAAAGTAAGCTTAAAAAGTATTGCGGTACATACTTGAAAGATAAGATTGAAGTGAAATTCCTTAATGGCAAGTTGTATTTCACGAGATTCTCTGGCAATCTTCATATTGAGATCTATCCAGTAGGTGAAGGAGGATTTGTTCGTAGATATTCTGACCAGATCTATCCATACAGTATTGTTGAGAACGAAAACGGCAAAATGTCGTTTTTCGGATATAAAAGAAAAACCCCATAATCTAGGGTTTTAGGCAGACACCATGAAGTGATGGAGAAACGTACGCAAAATAGGATTGTTTCTCCTTTATCCAGAAAGCATAGATGTGCCGAACGTTTTTCAGCAATCAGGCGCCATTCTTAAGTAAGAGGGCGTCTTCTTTTATTGGGCCATATTCTTGAATGAATTGTGGAAATAATGGGAATTTGAGATAATTGTTATTAAGTTAAAGAGCAGGTTAGTTTAATAACATCAGTAACTTTATTCGGAAATAAATATTGTAAATAATGAAAATATAAAAAACTTAGCGGGAGAAACAATATCTAAATGATTAAAGGGAGGAAGCATTATGTCCAATAACGTAAGACCAAGAAGAATAATTTTAGATTTAGCAGTTACTTTAGATGGTTTTATTGAAGGGAAAAATGGGGAAGTTGATTGGTGCATCATGGACTCTGAGATGGGGTTTATTAATTTCTTAAATCAAATTGATACTATTTTATATGGAAGAAAAAGTTTCGATTTATGGGGACAATTTACTCCAGAAATTGAAGATACTGATACTGAAAAAGGAATTTGGGAATTAGTTCATAGTAAAGAAAAATATGTGTTTTCCAGAACGCAAAAAGGGACTGATAATAAAGAAATATTCATAAATGACAATATTTTTGAAGAAGTAAATAAGTTAAAGAATAAGCCTGGTAAAGATATCTGGCTATATGGTGGAGCAAGTCTTATTACAACTTTTATCAATTTAGGGCTTGTTGATGAATTTAGATTATCTGTTCACCCCGTTATTTTGGGAGAAGGAAAACCGTTGTTTATTGATATAAAACAGAGGTTGAATTTAAAAATGGTTAATACAAGAACGTTCTCCTCTGGTGTTGTGCAACTAATCTATCATTTAAATGGAAATTAATAATATTGTATATTCCAAAAAAATACAATAAATATCATTAGGAAATACTCGATAGTAACTGTTACTTCTTCAACAATCGTGCGCTTTTTTTGAAGAACTTTTTTGAAGTAGATTCCCAAACTTGGAAATCTACTTTCTAGATATTTGTATAATTGTAAATATTATATATCTTTATGGAAAATTGGTTTACTAAGGAGGTTGTTATATGAGTTACAAGAACACACTTATTACCATTTCAGAGGATTCAAAAGCTACTTCTGCCATAGTACCTGTCACCAGAAACGGAAAACTTACTATTGCTTCTATTAAATATGATTTAATTAAGAATAATCCTTATAAATTTACACAAGAAGATGTGCAATTTAAAACTTATTTAATCAAAAATCAAATAGAAGAAGAAAATACAGATGAACTGCGAAAACAATTTTTTTCAAAATCTATGGCTTGCTTCAGAGCTTCTCCTTTAGTGAAAAATTATGGTTGGGGAATACACTATAACGATCAAGGGAAAATTGCCATTTATGATGTTAAGAGTGAAATATATAACCAATTGCTTAATCAAGATAAGATTACTAAATTAAAAGGTATGCGTTCGAAAAGAAAATAAAACAGTATCTTATTATAAATATCGTTTATTAAAGTAAACGGTGCGTTAGTAAAATAACTTAGAGGATATTTTTGTAGCTCTTTCGCATTTTCAATCTTCCACAATCGGGCGCTTTCCTGGAAACATAGAAAGGGTCTTTTTAGATTATTCGAAGATTGAAATTTATCAATATCTTAGATTATTGAATATCCTCGTTTGAAAAAGCCTTTCATTGAACATAATAGAATTTAGATTAATAGATTTATCAGTGGGAGAGTGAAAGACGTATCTTTTCATTATAGGGCCAGTTAGTGGAAGAAGGAATTTTTCCTATTGTATAGAAATATTGTACGAAACATTTTCAATATCTTGTGATAGGAATGTAAATGAATATAAGGGGAACAAGTTTTTTATGATTAAAGAAATTCTTAGAATATATGAACAAGATGAATCAATTCATAATTTATATGTGTCAATATTAAATAGAGAAATATAATGTTCCCAGGATAAGAAAAGTTACGAGGGGGTTTATTAATGAAAATGAATGAAAAAACATATCTAAGTATAGAAG
>NZ_JBALQK010000420.1:0-185 GCF_036965845.1 Bacillus sp. JJ1127
AAAGTAACTAGTTACTTTCATTTTTGTTTATGATAATATGTTAGTAACCACTTACTTACATATTGGATGGAGGAATTAAAATGGGAAAGCCAACAGCGAGAGAAAAAGTTATGGAAGCAGCGACTTTATTATTTGGTGAAAAGGGGTATACGGCAACGACAATTCGTGAAGTGGCGGAAAAAGCG
>NZ_JBALQK010000420.1:232-2597 GCF_036965845.1 Bacillus sp. JJ1127
AATTTATTTCGAGAAAGTATTATTTTGCGAACGACACCAGTTGCATTGTTAGAGGAAATAGAAGAGCAGTTTACAGGCGATTTAAATAAGGACCTTACAAAAATTGCAGAAACATATATCCAGGTAAACTTACCGAAGTTAAATTATATTTGGGCAGCATTATTAGAATCTCGACAAAATAGTGAAATGAGACGATTACTTCATGAATTAAATTCACATTTAGTTGACCATTTAGAAACATATTTACAGCAACTTGGGGAGAAGGGGCACATTATTCCATGTAACTATCGTTTAATAGCGAATATGTTTTATGGACAATTATTCTTATATATTATGAATGTCAGTATAACGGAAGAAGATATTCAATTAGAAGAGTATATAGAAACATGCGTAAATCTATTTATGAATGGGATTTCATTTAACAAAAATTAAAAGAGAGGAGATGGAAAATATGGGGAAGATATTTGCGTTAATTGCATTAGTTACAGGGTTTTTCATGGCAATTTTAGACTCAAATATTGTAAATATTACATTACCAGAAATGACAAAGACATTTCATACTTCAATTGATACGATTTCTTGGATTGCAAATGGATATAATGTTGCTTTTGTGACCTGTTTATTAATAGCAGCTCGTCTTGCGGATCAATTTGGCCGCAAGAAGCTGTATGTTATTGGTTTAATAGGATTTTCTATTAGCTCATTCATGTGCGGAATAGCATCATCTTTTTATATGTTAGTAACCTTTCGTGTGTTGCAAGGAATTTCAGCAGCCATAATTGTGCCTGTTGCGATGCCGCTTGGACTTGAACTTGTACCGAAAGAAAAACAAGGTATGATAGGTGGAGTTATGGGGGCTTTTGGCGGGTTAGCTGCAGCGATTGGTCCATCAATTGGAGGGGTTTTAACAGATAAATTAAGTTGGAACTGGGTATTTTTCATCAATGTACCAGTTGGTATTCTTTCCTTAATCTTCGTCTTTCTTTTTATTAAAGAATCTTATGATCATACCGCAAGTCCTAAAGTAGATTGGGCAGGTATGGTTACTTCATCATGTGCATTATTTTTACTTGTATACGCTTTGATACAAGTAAATAAAGCGACTTTAAGTCCGCTAAGCATAAGTCTTCTCTTTAGTATTTCTATTATAAGTTTTATATTGTTTATCTTTATTGAAAAGAAAAGTAAAAATCCAGTGTTACCCCTACATTTATTTTCATATAAGGAGTTTTCGTTTTCAAACCTTGCGTTATTTTTTGTGGGCATGGGGTTGATGAACTTTTTATTTATTTTTGCATTTTATTTAGTTCAAGTAGAAGGAATGAGTGAACTTAAGGCGGGAATGATTATTAGTACACTAGCGATTGTATCAATGATAGTTACGGCAATTATGACACCAATCGCTGCAAAACGTGGAAGTAGTGTCATTGGCAGTGTAGGTATTATTGCATTTTTAATTGCTTCGTATTTATTCGGGCATATGGAGTTAAACTTTTCGACTTGGGATTATGTTTGGCGGCTTATGATTGTAGGTTTCGGTGCAGGATGTACGCTTGCTCCTTTTACAACAACTGCAGTATTAAGTGTGCCAATTGAAAAATCAGGTATTGCATCAAGCGTATCCAATATTTCAAGAACAGTAGGCAGCATTGTAGGCGTAGCGATATTAGTCGTTATTTTAAATCATCAATTATCGAATGAAAAAGAAAAAATAAATCAACAAGTCATAACAATGGTTCAAAAAAGTAATCAAACAGATTTAGAAAAAGAGAAACTATTGCAAGCAATTCAAACAATTGATAAGCAGGAACGGGTAATAATAGAATCAAAAGAGGGAAATGAATTTTATGAACAAGTGAAGTGGAAATATAAGCATGCGGTTATCCGTAGTTTCAATCAAACATTTTTAATAGGGTCATTTATTTTTCTTTTGGCACTTATTTGTAATGTAGTAGAAATATATATGAATAGAAAGAGGGAGAATAGATTAAGATCCTCATGTTAAGTAATTAATACGAAACAATCAACAAGTTTTGTTTACATAATATTATTATGAGTAGAATTCTTAAGGCGGCTATCATTACATGTTTGAACCTACATAAATAGGGGATCATAGAAGTAAAATTGTTGCATTCAAAATGAAAGTATGCAACAATCAGCATATTTTTATTTGGTCTCGCCATTGGGAGCGGATTAATCGTTCATTCATGCTTGTATCATCAATAATCCATTTTTTAAGTATAATATATGTTCTCTAAATTGGATTGGCTATCTATATAAATCCATTTTAATTTTTCGACATCTACATTCCTGCTATGCAGAATAAAAAGTAATCTACACTCGTCTGCTCTTTCTGTTTTTACTT
>NZ_JBALQK010000421.1:0-1327 GCF_036965845.1 Bacillus sp. JJ1127
ACGCTAGAGATATATGATATTAATAATGGAGAGCTAATTCAACCTTTAACAGATTTTGATAGTACGGTTATTCCATTACGGTGGACAGCTAAAGGAATATTGATTAGATGGCAGAATAAAACTAATTATCTTATTGGTTGTTATCTGAGAATGGCACTATAGAAATGTTAAGCGAAAAAATAAATAGCTTTATAATGGATGCTTCTATAACAAGGAATGGAAATCATATATCCTATAATAAGGCTATTACAAATGAAACCTTTGAAATCTATTTAGACGATAAAAAAATAACGAATGAAAATAGCTTTTTCAAAGGAAAGCTTAAAAGTAACAGGGAAATAATCTCATGGCAAAGTAGTGATGGTCTTGAAATAGAGGGAGTTTTATCAACCCCGGTAGAATTTGACGCAAATAAAAAATATCCCTTATTAGTGGTAATCCATGGTGGTCCGGCTTGGGCATCCTTTCCAATATTTTCAGACTGTTTTAATGAGAAATATCCTATTGAACAGTTTATAGAAAAAGGTTTTATAGTTTTAGAACCAAACTACAGGGGAAGTTCGGGTTATGGTAATGAATTCTTAAAAGCAAATTATAGAAAACTGGGAATTGCTAACTACGATGATGTTATATCTGGAGTGGATAAACTAGTTGACAAAGGGATTGCAGATAAAGATAGAGTAGGGGTTATGGGATGGAGCAACGGTGGATATATATCAGCTTTCTGCTCTACATTTAGTAGTAGATTTAAAGCTATTTCAGTTGGAGGTGGAATTACTAATTGGAGTACCCATTATGTAAATACAGATATACCTTACTTTATTAGGATGTATTTAGGAAATAATCCATGGAATGATCCAGAGATATATACTAAAACATCACCAATGACATATATTAAATCAGCCTGTACTCCTACTCTAATCCAACATGGCGAAAAGGATGCAAGAGTCCCAACTCCAAATGCATATGAGCTATATCAAGGATTAAGGGATATGGAAGTTGATACAGAATTAATTATATTTAAAGGAATGGCATATAGTTCTGACCAGCCAGGAATTAATGTGGCTATTATGAAGCAGAATTTGATGTGGTTTTTACACTATATTCTTGGAGAAAGTATGAAAGATTTTAGAGTTTTATGATTAATAAATGGATATCCTTACAGAATACATAAAGATGAAACAGTCTTCATAAGGAAGCTTTTTTTCTTATTTAGCCTGTCATTGTAGCTCTATGATTTCCATGTGAATTTCCACTGTATAATACTCTAGCAACTACATTGACTTACAATTGTATAGCAACGTTATGGCATTAAGCTCCCTGTACC
>NZ_JBALQK010000422.1:0-1535 GCF_036965845.1 Bacillus sp. JJ1127
AAACTAGGTAAACGGCCTTTAACTATAATTACGACTAAAGGCCTTTTTGTATAAAAAATAAACAAATATAAAACTAAAAAGGACTAGTTTTATGGAACATAATAAAAATGAAATGCTTGCTTGAATTGTTTTTTGCTTCTCCATTTAAAATTATATCCAAAAAGTCGGATAGCTCCTTTTACTACATATATTGTTAATTAATAAGGCAATCACTACAATAATAACGGATCCGATTAAAACCGGTGTTATTAAATAACTCCAACTGTTTGCTCCTAAAATAACGATAATTGGATCCGCCCCTGCCGGAGGATGCGTTGTTTTCGTTAACATCATAATGGCAATCGCCATCCCCACCGCTAAGGCAATTGTCCAATAGTCATTTCCAAATAAGTAATATATTGATAGCCCAATGAAAGTTGAAATAAAATGACCACCAATAATATTACGTGGCTGAGATAGCGGTGCATTCCAAACCCCAAACGCTAATACACAGCTCGCCCCAAATGGAGCCATTAACAATTCTGTAGAAGTTATACTTGTTAAATATATTAAGGTGATAATTGTTAAAAATCCACCCAGTAGTCCTGTTAAAGAGTCTTTTATATTTACTTGTAATGGACTTCTTCCTTTCCCTTTCATTTTCGAAAAATATCGTACACTGATTAAATGAGCATTTTTCTGTTTAGCTGTCGTTATATTATCCATCGTTCCCCTCCTTTATTTACCAATTATTATAATCTAACAAAACTAACCGGTCAATTTATATTTAAGAGGTTAGTTTGAAAATACAAAAAAAGGAACCAACTCTTAAAAGTTGATTCTCTAAATTTCTTCAGATTTTCGATGCTGAAATTTTGCTACTTTTTTCCGATTCCCACATATTTTCATAGAACACCATTTTCGTTTTCCACTTCTATCTATAAATAATAAAACACAGTCAGGATTTGAACACCTTTTAAGGGAAATAAGTTTATTTTCTACTATTAACGTTAACACATCAAATGCAATTAACGATATGAGAATATCCTCAACTTTCCCAACTGGAATGGGGACTAGACGTTGTTCAATTATTTTGTATGTAAATGGTGCCTGTTCAATTTTCTTTTCTAAATAAGTAATAAAATCATTAGAAATTTCATGCTGATCAGCAATTGTCTCAAACTGTTTTCTCAGCACCTCTCTTACATCTAACATTCTAGATGTGACTTGATTAATGCGCCCTTGCATCTCTATAAATGTCTTTTCATCATCAAAAGGAAGATTGTCCTTTATTACATGTATCCATTCTAATACATCTTCATCTGTTATTAATAAATCATGACGTTGTTCACGCCTAACCAGTTCTGTATTTACTAAATCTAATGAGAGATTTCCCGATATAATCGGAAATTTTTTTGTTTCCTGCATTTATTCATCACCTACTCTTTAGACAATCATATTCTAAAGCGATATAGCGGTGCAACTATTTTATAAACGGTATATCTTTCTTTAAAACGGTACATCTTTTTTATAAACCGTACGACTTTATTTCAAAG
>NZ_JBALQK010000422.1:1695-2026 GCF_036965845.1 Bacillus sp. JJ1127
TCATTTTGAAAAAAGATTAATCTGTAGGTGTTAAAAAAAGTTTGATCAAAACCTTGTATGAAGTATTTTTTTTCAGCAAAAAACAAGAGCTAAATTTTGAAAAAAGTTTGATCGGTTTATTTGATATATCTTTTTTTGTCCCGTAGATAAATCAGTTGTACTGAAGTATCCATTTCTTATCTCTACTTTGCCTTCTAGGTCTAATTAATCTTTTATAAGAAGAAAACTTGGCAAATATGTAATTTTCCATATCTGAGCCACGTTTTTATCCTATTGCAGTTTTTACCCGAATCGTTTCCGTATCCCTGCAAAGGTACAGGTAGCTTAATGC
>NZ_JBALQK010000423.1:0-2430 GCF_036965845.1 Bacillus sp. JJ1127
GTAATATAACCCCTATTGAAATGATAATAGCTTTACCACTTTCTTCTACTACAATTGCAACAAACAAGATAATGGAAGAGAATGCAATGAGTTGTAAAAGATATAAACAAACCGTTTTCATGATATAAATGAATATAGAATGGTCGGATACTTTCCCAAAACCAAATAGTATAGTAGAACCTACTGTAGCAATAGTTGGCCAAATGCAGCAAATAATAGTAATACCCACGGCATAGGAAATGGATTTTGCAATAAATATTTGCATCCTGTTATTTCCACTTAAAGCAGTGTTCTTCATTACTCCTGTTGCATAATCATTAGAGATGAAAAATCCAGCCAACGTACTCATAATTAGTGTTAGAGAGAACGGATTTTGAAACAGTGTTATCATTAATATTTCTGATCCAGAAGTTTTAAGTGCGGGACCCGCATCTGGTTCACCTATAAAGAGACCCTTACCAATGATAAGATAGATGATTCCTTTTGAGGCCAAATACAATAAGGCTGTATAGCCGATCCCCCCTATAGAGAGTAAAACAATGAGCGTCCAAAATACCTTATTTCTTCTTAGTTTAAACAACTCTGCTTTGATTAAATTATTCACGATCCTCACCACCAATTAACTTTGTAAAGTAATTTTCTAATGTGTCACCCATTAGAGCAAATTGTTCAATGGTAAGGCCGTTAATTGATAAAACTTTAGATACTTTTGCTGAAGCATCTATATGTTCATACAGCTTAATTGTACCCTCTGGCATGACTTCAAAATTTGTTGTTTCAAGCTCTGATTCAATGATTACGGCAGCTTGATGAGGGTTATCAACCTTAATATGAATGTATTTTCTACACTTGTCTTCCATTTCCTTGGATGATAGTTGTTCTAGCAATTCTCCTTTATGAATAATGCCATAATGAGTAGCCAATTGATGGAGCTCATTCAGAATGTGACTAGAAATTAAAATGGTTAGTCCTTTTTCTTTATTTAGTTTTTTTAGAAGTTCCCTAAGTTCAATAATACCAGTTGGATCTAATCCATTAGTTGGTTCATCTAAAATTAAAAACTCCGGTTCACCAAGTAAGGCTATAGCTAAACCTAGACGTTGTTTCATACCTAAGGAAAAGTTTTTAGTCTTTTTCTTTCCAGTATGTTGGAGGCCAACCAACTCCAGTGTTTTCTTTATACACTCTTTTCCAGGAATCCCCTTTTGCAAGCGATGTACCTCTAAATTTTGAAACGCAGTCATTTGTGAATAGAGGGCAGGAGATTCAATGATGGCTCCTACACGTTTTAGTGCTTTCGTCATTTCCTTCTGATCACTTACCCCAAATAATTCTACTGTTCCATTTGTGGGAAAGGAAAGCCCCGTTGCTACACGAAGGAATGTTGATTTACCGGCACCATTTTGTCCAATAAATCCATAAATTTCGCCTTTTCTAATGGTAAGATTGACATCTTTAAGGGCGAAATCACCTTGATATTTTTTAGAAAGATTACGAGTTTTTAAAACAAAGTTATTCATAACGTGATGTACCGCCTTTCTTATAGGATAATTCTAGTATAGGAAGGAACACATAAGAAATAATAAAGAAACCCCTTAAGAAAGACTTAAGTTTTTTATGACAAAGACAAATGTATTTTTGAGTTGAGTGAAAACCCAACTTTATTTCAATCGATATCCCATACCCCAAATCGTTTCAATGTAGTCTCCATCTGGATTAGCCTCCGTTAGTTTCTTTCTTAAATGACTTAAATGGACATTAATCGCATTGTCATCCCCTAAAAAATTCTCTCCCCATACATTTTCGAATAGGTTCATTTTTGTAAAGACCTTTTTAGGGTAGGACATGAGGAGTTCTAAAATGGCATATTCTTTAGCTGTTAAAGAGAGTAATGAATGATTAACATATACAGCCTTTGTATCCATGTCTAAATGAATATCTTTATATTGTAAACGATTCGTGAAAATAGGTTCTTTCAAACGATTGTATCTTCGTAAGTGTGATTCAATTCTTGCAGAAACTTCTTCAATATCAAAAGGCTTAGTGATAAAATCATCGGCTCCCCCTCGTAAAGCTGATATTTTTGTTTGTAGCTCTCCTTTAGCTGAAATAATAATCACAGGTGTTTGCTTTGTATCACTTATTTTTTCTAATATCCTTTCTCCATCCATGCCTGGAAGCATTAAATCCAAGAGTATTAATTGCCAATCTTGTTTTTCAATATAAATAACTGCTTCAGTTCCAGAGAAAGCAGGTTGAGGGGAATATCCGTTTTTCTTAATAATATTGCATAGTAATTGATTAATATCATTGTCGTCTTCAACTACTAAAATATGGGTTTTTTTGGTCATACCTTCACCCCTTTGGTTGGTGGAATATCTTTTTATCTGCCCTTACATGTATAAAGATGCTCTCTTTCGATCTTTATAA
>NZ_JBALQK010000424.1:0-1600 GCF_036965845.1 Bacillus sp. JJ1127
ATATAAATGAGTGAGTACTCACTTTTATTTTACTCTTGAAGCATTATATGTCAAATTTTATTTATAAGTATTTCTAACCTTTTTAAAAACAAATACATTTTCGATAAAACAATGAAACAGAGTCGACGATAGAATACATTTCTCATTGCCGACTCTGCTTCATTTTACAACATTATTTATAAGCTATGTCTCTAGTTTTAAATACTTTTTAATCCTAGCAAGATCAAAAGAATACTCGATTACTAATTGCTGGATAGGCAAAATAACTGTTTCAGGATACAAATGTGCATGTTTTAATGTTTCTGTATATGTTTCTAACCTTTTTTCTAAATACTTTACAATTTGCTCAGGATGATTCACCAATAAACATTGACTATAATAATGAATTTGTTCTTCAATTGCTGTGTATTCCTCAATTTCAAATTCTTTATGCATGCCTACACTCCTTTATAAAAAGTTTTTTATATGCACAAGCCATAAATATTCTAAACTTAACAAAAACTGAGTATTTTAATTATTTATACTATAACAAAGAAAGGTCGTCAAAATTTGTTAGTTTATGTAGCGTAGAACAAATTTAACAAAATTGTAATGGATACTTGTACTAAAAAAGTCGTACAGGTTTAATTCAGCTGTACGACTACAATTTCTGGTCTATTAAAAACCCTTTGCGGAATGACACTATTTCCCAGTCCCCTACTTACTATCATGGAAGTATTTTGTTCCTCATACAAACCTGCAGTATATTTAGGCAATACCCCTTGATTAGGTGCAACTAATCCTCCTATGAAAGGTAACCTTACTTGCCCTCCATGAGCATGTCCTGATAAAACTAAATCGATCTGTTGCTCGGCATATACTTGTAGAAGTTCAGGTCTATGAGAAAGCAACAATTTATATCCGTCCGAACCTATCGTATTTTTCGCTTTAACAACTTCATTTTTCACTGTGGTTATCTCTTTATTTTCATCGTTATTTTTCACGGTAAATGCTGGATCATCTATGCCGAGAAGATAAATTTCCTGTCCATCTTTTTGAATACGTACATGTTCATTTCTTAAAACTATAACATTATGTCTTTTCAGCTCTTTTTCTAAGCCATCATACCGCCCTGACCATGATTCATGATTTCCTGTAACAAAATAAACAGGATAGTGTTTTACAAGTTCTTTCATTACCTTTAAACTTGCTGCTGCATCATATCGTTTACTATCAATTAAATCCCCTGTAATGACAATAATCTCAGGGTTCAAACTTTTTACTTTCTCAATTAAAACTTCTTGGTTTTCTCCAAATTTTTTACTATGTAAATCCGACAATTGTACAATTTTAAATCCCTTGAAATTAGAAGGTATCTTACTAGATGTTATTGATATTTTACTTACACTTAATAAATTATTCTGTACATATGAAAATGTACTGACTCCCATTACTAATGCGCTTATAATGAGTAACTTTTTATATCTTTTTTTCATATCTTCTCCCATCTATCAATTCTTTTTAATTATATCGTTACTATTTTATCAAATGGTTTATTTTCACAAAACAGTTACTACTATATTTTTATAATGTTTTATATAATTTCAATACAGTATATGAA
>NZ_JBALQK010000425.1:0-213 GCF_036965845.1 Bacillus sp. JJ1127
TTAATAATACAATTCGTCTTATGAAAAATAATCAGTATGTTTTTTTTGTTGACCTACTATGCCAGTGTTTCTGTTTGAATGTAAAGTAGTACGTTATTATAAGAACACTTTCGACTATACAGAGACAAATAAAAATATGAATGCAACCGAATTGATTCAACGTTTACGTGCTGAACATGTGCTAATGAAGCCGATTTATAAAAATTATTTATC
>NZ_JBALQK010000425.1:330-1630 GCF_036965845.1 Bacillus sp. JJ1127
TTCAACTGGCATTCAAACTATAGTTCAAATCATATCTCGAATGAGAATGTAATAACTTATAAAAAGGAATGATATGAATACCTTGTAAATATTTGTCCATTTTAAGTATAAAGGAGAGTAAATAATGAGCGAAGACTTTACAAAAAATCAACAATATAAAGAAAAAGTACCTTGGAGATTAGGGAAACATCTAAACCACAATCATGTAGAAACGTTAAATAGACTAATAACAGATCACCATCAACGTATGTTTCATTTATTAAACAACAAGAGAACGTAAAGCATGATGGAAATATATAATTTAGGATAAATTTATAAACCGTTGTTTAAATGCATTTTCTCTATATGAAATGTAAGATAATGAAAGTATAGTTTTCAATAATTACATAGTCAGAAGAGAGAAGATAACATATAATGAGAAAGAATTTCAAAAAAAGGTGAGGTGGAACTGTTTTATGGGTAATCCGAGTATAGGAGAGTCGGATATAGAATCGACATCAGAGGCAGTCATACAACTGAATATTCGAAGCGGATTACTTTGTAGAAATGGTTACCGCTTTATGTGAATTTTGGAAAGATGGCTTCCTCTATAAGTGAGGAGGTTTGTACAATGGTACAAAAAATCTGGAATCAAATTAAAGGACAAAAAAAAGAAGCTACGAAAATTCAAGGTTTTGATATTGATTTAAACCAAGAAAGCTTATCACGTATTGACCGACTTGTAGATCGTTACGAGTCAGAAATCCTTCACCAACTTGATAGTGCATATACACAACGAACAAAGTGGGCAGACCGACTAGCTGATAAAATTGCGCAGTTTGGAGGTAGCTGGCGATTCATCACCTGGTTTGCATGTTTTCTTGGTTTCTGGATTATGTGGAATAGCCTGTCTATCACAAAAGGAGCACACTTTGATGCTCCGCCATTCATTTTATTGAACTTATGCTTATCTTTTATAGCGGCATTTCAAGCACCTGTTATTATGATGAGTCAAAACCGTCAAGCTGCGCGTGATAAACATGAATCTGTTATTGACTTTGCGATTAATTATAAAGCAGAGCAAGAAATTGATGACATGCAAAGTCGGCTGCATCATATAGAGAGTGAATTAACGGAAATTAAAGACTTATTGAAACAATTAAAGGCAAAATAAATATATTGTTTTAAAGAAAAAGCCCGATAACGGGATTTATGTAACAAGTTGATATATATAAGTACAAATTGAAAAATTGCCATAAAGCCTTTCTTTTTAGGTGGAAGAGAGAATCCGGCCATGCATAGAAGCGGTCAGATCCTTTTC
>NZ_JBALQK010000426.1:0-3289 GCF_036965845.1 Bacillus sp. JJ1127
TGTATAGATAGATTAAGCATGTTAATCCTACTGCTATTGGAATAGCAATTAATCCCCCAATAAAAGGGTATACCACAACACAACATGTAAATGCTGTTACAGAAAAAATTTTTCCTATTCTATTCTTTATCAGCTTTATTCCCGCTGCAGTACCTACTACATATGTAACAATTCCTAATGAATTAGGGATTAGTACTATTTTATCTAAGCCAATGTGAAAAATAAAACTTATGAAAATCCCTGTTACTGCGATGAATCCTACTGTCATTAAAGCATGCGTCGGTGTATTACTTTTTTTATTCAAATAACCAAGATAATTAGGTGCAAACCCTTCTTTTCCTAGAGAATAACCAAGCCGACTCATACTTGCAACGAATGCATTCGTTGTACCTAAACAAATCATAAAAGCCACGAATCCAACTAACCATGAAGATTGGTCACCTAACGCGTTTTTTATAACGATTACAAGGGCAGTACTATTATCAGACTCTATAGAATATGATCCTGTCCCGATTACTGAAATGGCAATTCCAAAATATAAAACACCAATAATGACAATAGCAATCCCTGTAGAAAAAATAATATTTCTTTTTCTTGGAGATTTAAATTCAGGTGCTAAACTTGAAATGGCCTCCCACCCAAAGAAAGACCAAAATATTAATAATGAAGCATGTAAAATAGGTTGTAATTCATTTACTGAAACGTTCACGTTTATATTCTTCATTTCAATAGCAGGTATGGAGCAAACAATTGTTACGAGTAAGAGAAGAAAAGTTAAGACACCTATACATACTTGGAAGACTCCACCCATTCTGAACCCGAAGAAATTTGAGCAAATAGCTATACTTAATATAAGAATGGCTAGCACATATGCAAAATAAACAGGCAAATTGAAGACCTTAGCAATATACACCCCGCCTGTTAGAGACACGATAATTTGCCCAACACTTCCAGCAATAAAAAAACACCATCCTATTATAGCCCCAACATTTTTTCCAAAAGCTTTTTCAGAAAATGTTGCAATTCCACCTGCACTAGGATACTCAATAGACAAAAATGCAAAAGTAAACGCAAGCGGAATACTGAGAAAAATCATTAAGAACCAAGAAATAATAGCATTTCCCCCTGCTATACTCGCTGTCATACCTGGCAAAATAAGAATTCCTGATCCTAAAACAGCTCCCACATATAAAGCGGTACCCTTTCCAATAGAAATCGTTTCTTTAAAATCATTAGACATTCTAAGCACCTCCATTTATATTTAAATTATAGAAAGTTATCAATCTATTTTATATTCAAAAATGAACATAAATTTCTTCGGAACTTTATATTATGAAGTTATTTTAGTTATTTATTTTCAGTTTCATAAAGGAGTATACGTTATGGATGCAATCGATAAAAAGATAATTTTACTTTTACAAGAAGATGCCAGAATGACAATTAAAGAAATGACTGAACATTTACATCTTAGTCGTCCGAGTGTTACCGAAAGAATAAAACGATTACATGATGCGGGAATAATCGAAAAATATACAGCACGTATTTCCCCAGATGCCGTTGATAAAGGAATTCAAGCGTTTTTAAGAATAGAGAACTTAAACATTCCATGTAAAAAATTCGAAGAAAAAGTATATAACGAACATAGAATACTTGAATGTCACCGAGTAACAGGAGAAAGTAGCTATTACTTAAGAGTAGCTGTGCAATCAATGAAAGAATTAGAATCATTAATCGATATTGTAATCCCCTTTGGTACAGTAAAAACCTCTATGATACTCTCCTCACCAATCCCTTACAGACCAATTATTGTAGAATAGGCATAAGAAAGGAGTGGTCCTTATGACCACTCCTTTCTACTTTAAATTTTTATCAAACTATGACTTTACTTGTTTATTTTCAAATTTCATTTACCCATTCAGGATGATCAATAAATGGATTACGGTTATGTTGATATTTTGTAAAAATGATTTCATCACTAGTAGCTACATAGCACTAAAAAAGGATTGATCCAAAAGATCAATCCTTTACTCTACTTCATTTAAGAAGAACAAAGCTAAAACGCCTGGTCCTGTGTGTGCACCAATTGCTGATCCAATTGTATTTACAATAAACACTTCACATCCAAATCTTTCAGTGATTAATACTTTTAATGCATTCGCAGTTTCTAAATCATCACCGTGTGTAATGCCAATTGTTTGACCTTTAAGTTCTTTTCCTCGCTCTTCCATTATATCGACAATTCGGCCTAGCACTTTCTTTCTACCTCTTATTTTTTCAAGTGGTACAAGCTGGCCTTCTTCAACATTTAAAATCGGCTTAATATTTAATAAGCCTCCAATAAACCCAGCTACCTTACTTAAACGCCCGCCTCTTACTAAATACTGCAAGTCAGCTACAGTAAAGATGTGCTCCATATGTTTTGTTAGAAAAGCAATACGGTTCAAGATTTCTTCTTTTGATGCACCCTCTTTAGCCATTTTTGCTGATTCTAGTACAACAAAACCTTGACCAAGTGAAGCACATTTCGTATTAATAATTTCTAAATCGAAATCTGCATATGTTTCTTGTACTTCTTCTTTAATAACAACTGAAGATTGATATGTACCAGAAAGTTCAGATGAGAAAGCTAAATATATACAAGGTGTACCTTGCTTTGCATATGTAATGAATTTTTCTTGGAATGTTTCTAATGATGGCAGCGATGTTTTATACACTTCGCCTTCTCTCATCTTTTGCAATAATTGAACCGATTCTAATGTCACTCCATCTAAATACTCTGTTTCTGCCTCATCATATACACGAAGTGGAATTAAATCTATATCATAAGCTTGCAGCAATTCTTTCGGTAAGTCAGCCGCACTATCCGTAATGATTTTAACACTCATTTTTAAACCTCTATTCTGTTATAAGTATACTAAAATAAGAACATTTACCTTTAAATTATATACGTAAAACAAGAATGAAGAAAGAGAAAGTATTCTATATTCTATGCTCGAAATGTTCAGAAATTCATTTTAACTCAATAATTACTTTTGTAAATCTCCCGCAAATAAACACCCTTAAGTTCCATTACAATTCACATACTTCTATATATAATATAGAATATCAGAGTTTTACAAGGGGGATAATGTTATGGGAATTCAATTTGCTACATTAGAAGATTTAGAGTGGATTAATGATCAATATACGTCTGTAGGATTTGTTCCGAGTGATTTAAAACAAGATAACGTCGCAATTATTACATACAACGGAGAACAAGCTGGATTAGGACGTTTAGTTTATATTGATG
>NZ_JBALQK010000427.1:0-3612 GCF_036965845.1 Bacillus sp. JJ1127
AAAAAAGAAAATATACTTTTTAATGAGTAGTGGAATGAAACAAAAAGACCGGTGTTGTATAACACCGGTCTTTTTGTATGAAATAAAGTTTAAGAGAATAAGAGAAAGCAAGGCTTCGTGAAAAAATAAGTTGAATTTTCAAAAAAATAACTTCCTTTTCTGAAAATTTGTTATATAATATAAATCATAAAATTAAATCTGTTATAAAACAGTTTAAGAAAAGGAGATGCTAATATGTCAACGCAAACTTCACGGGTGACACTCGTTGGAGAATTATTACCATCGTATGGAGAAATTTTGACACCGGAAGCGCTCGCTTTTTTGAAAGAGTTGCATGAGAATTTCAACGAGCGCCGTTTACATTTACTACAAAGACGAGCGGAAAAACAAAAAAGAATTGATGCAGGGGAGTTTCCTAGCTTTTTACCGGAAACATCACATATACGCGAAGAAGATTGGACGATTGCCCCGCTTCCAGGAGATTTAGAGGATCGGCGTGTCGAAATCACAGGGCCAGTAGATAGAAAGATGGTAATTAATGCTTTAAATTCGGGAGCGCATCTTTTTATGGCAGACTTTGAAGATTCTAATTCTCCAACGTGGAAAAATATAATAGAAGGTCAGATTAACTTAAGAGATGCTGTTAGGGGAACGATTTCACACGAGAACGCAAGCGGAAAGGAATATCGCCTTGACAGTAAAACAGCTGTACTTGTCGTGCGCCCGCGTGGATGGCATTTAGAGGAAAAACATATGCAAGTTAGTGGAGAGAAGATGTCAGGGAGCCTTGTAGATTTTGGCTTGTACTTTTTCCATAATGCAAAAACATTGTTAGAGAAAGGAAGCGGGCCATATTTTTACTTACCGAAAATAGAAAGCTATTTAGAAGCTAGATTGTGGAATGATGTTTTCGTGTTTGCTCAGAAGTATATCGGAATTCCAAATGGAACGATTAAAGCGACTGTATTGTTAGAGACAATTCATGCTTCTTTTGAAATGGATGAAATTTTATATGAGTTACGTGACCATTCGGCTGGTTTAAATTGTGGACGCTGGGATTATATTTTTAGTTTTTTAAAAAGCTTTCGTAATCATAATACATTTTTACTTCCAGACAGGGCGCAAGTTACGATGACAGCACCGTTTATGCGCGCGTATTCTTTGAAAGTCATTCAAACTTGTCATCGCCGTAATGCACCAGCAATTGGAGGAATGGCAGCGCAAATTCCAATTAAAAATGATTCCGAGGCAAATGAAATTGCTTTTGAAAAAGTGCGTGCTGATAAGGAACGTGAGGCTTTAGATGGGCATGATGGGACTTGGGTTGCCCACCCGGGCCTTGTACCGGTTGCAATGGAAGTATTTGATCACATTATGAAAACATCGAATCAAATCTTTAGGAAACGTGAAGAAATTCATGTGACAGAAAAGGATTTGCTAGAAGTACCGGTGGGAACGATTACAGAAGATGGCCTTCGTATGAATATTAGCGTGGGTATTCAATATATTGCATCGTGGTTAAGCGGCCGAGGTGCAGCACCTATTTATAATTTGATGGAGGATGCAGCAACGGCAGAAATTTCACGAGCGCAAGTTTGGCAATGGATTCGTCACGAGGGCGGGAAGCTGAATGATGGACGTAAGATTACATTTGCTTTAGTAGAAGAATTTAAAGTGGATGAATTAGCGAAAATAGAACGAGAGATTGGTAGAGAACGATTTGAGAAAGGGAGATTCTTAGAAGCAACAAAGCTCTTTACTGATTTAGTTCGCAATGATGAGTTTGAAACATTTTTAACATTACCAGGTTATGAAATTTTATAAAAAAGAAAAGGGGATGGAAGAAATGAAAAACGAAAGAATTCAGCAATTACAAGAAAATTGGGAGTTAGATGAGCGTTGGAAAGGGGTAACACGTCCTTATTCTGCTGAAGATGTTATTCGTCTTCGAGGATCTATTGATATTGAACATACATTAGCGCGCCGCGGTGCGGAGAAACTTTGGCAATCGCTTCATACAGAGGACTACATTAATGCGCTTGGTGCATTAACAGGAAATCAAGCAATGCAGCAAGTGAAAGCAGGTTTAAAAGCAATTTATTTAAGTGGTTGGCAAGTAGCTGCGGATGCCAATTTATCTGGACATATGTATCCGGACCAAAGTTTATATCCAGCGAACAGTGTGCCGGCTGTTGTAAAAAGAATTAATCAAACATTGCAACGTGCAGATCAAATTCAGCATATGGAAGGCAGCAGTGATATAGATTATTTCGTACCGATTGTTGCAGATGCTGAAGCTGGATTTGGCGGTCAATTAAACGTATTTGAATTAATGAAAGGAATGATTGAAGCAGGGGCATCAGGTGTGCATTTTGAAGATCAGTTGTCTTCAGAAAAGAAATGTGGGCATTTAGGTGGAAAAGTATTACTACCGACGCAAACAGCGGTACGTAATTTAATTTCTGCCCGTTTAGCTGCGGATGTAATGGGCACGCCGACAGTAATTGTAGCAAGAACAGATGCAGATGCAGCAGATTTAATTACGAGCGACATCGATCCAGTTGATCAAGAATTTATTACAGGAGAAAGAACGCCGGAAGGTTTTTATCGTACAAAGGCGGGACTCGATCAAGCGATTTCGCGCGGCTTAGCATATGCACCGTATGCAGATCTTGTTTGGTGTGAAACGTCTGAGCCAAATTTAGAAGATGCGAAACGCTTTGCGGAAGCAATTCATGAGAAGTATCCAGGAAAGTTACTTGCATATAACTGTTCACCGTCGTTTAACTGGAAACAAAAATTAGATGAAAAAACGATTGCAAACTTCCAAAAAGAAATCGCATCATATGGTTACAAATTCCAGTTTGTAACACTTGCAGGATTCCATGCGTTAAATTACGGCATGTTTGAATTAGCACGCGGTTACAAAGAACGTGGTATGGCAGCGTATTCTGAATTACAACAGGCCGAATTTGCAGCAGAAGAGTATGGCTACTCTGCTACGCGTCATCAACGCGAAGTCGGAACAGGTTACTTTGATGAAGTAGCACAAGTGATTACCGGTGGGACTTCATCTACGACAGCGCTGAAAGGTTCTACAGAAGAAGCGCAGTTTACGAAATAAGTAAGGAAGCGGGTGCCCTTTAAGGGTACCCGTTTTTATTTTGTATGTATTCTGCTATTTGAGGTGCAAATCAAGGAGAAGAAGATAATTGTCTGTAAAAGCCCCGTTGGTGAAAGTTTTTATTAGGAAGGGATGCGTTACTTTATGAGGAATACCAAAAATTAGAAAATTTCATTTTCGGAAAAATATTGTACATTCTATTTTAAATATGCTATGATGAACTCAGTTGAATAACTAAATCAAGCAATCCATATATTATCAAGTGCTGAAAACGAACGAGAAAAAGTATGTGAAAACTGTTTTATGTTTCGTATTTGATAATGTGTGGATTCTTTTTTTATGTATGAAAACTAAAAAAATTCTATTTTCTTAGGAGGAAATAATAATGACAGTAACAGGTAAAGTAAAATGGTTTAACAGCGAAAAAGGTTTCGGTTTCATCGAAGTTGAAGGCGGAAACGATGTATTCGTTCACTTCTCAGCTATCA
>NZ_JBALQK010000428.1:0-1081 GCF_036965845.1 Bacillus sp. JJ1127
TTCATATTAAAAACGCTATTCTTATTGTATATGTCTACAAAAGAATAGCGTTTTTTTGTTTTATGGATACCATTTCCCTTTAGCCTAATGGTTATGAATAAACTTCTAGTCCCTTCTCGTACATGTGCTTCTAAAATAAATTGTCTTACTAGGGCGTACATCATTTTTTGAAGTATCGATTAACCTTGCTTATATTTCTGAAATCATTAAACCCGTGTCAGGACTATATATAAATTGATTGAAAAATCAATCTCCTGTTGCTATGATTACTAGGAATATCCATTTTTAGGAAGGGGATAAAGAAGTATATTAGGTTAAAAAATAGGGTTTGGAGAGGAATATACATGTATATAGTCAAAAATAATAGGATTACAAATGATACGTTGCAGCAGTGGGATGAGAAATTTGTTCCAAATACCGATTGTTTCTATTTTAGAGAAAGTCCTCCGTACTTATCTGTTCAAGAAAGAGGGAAAGTTCCACTAACGTTAGATTCACTAACTTCCTTTTTGAGCTGGAATGTAGTGCCGGAAGCAAAATATATTGCAGTTGTTTCGAATGAAGAATTCGAAAATTTAGATTGTAAAGTAAGGAAGCAAATATTGCTGGAGCAAGTACAAGTAAACAGGGGTTTCATTTTTACATTAACTGAATTAGAGCAATTATATGGTGAGAGCTTACGACATTTACTTGAACCATACATACTTAATGAGAAAGAGAATATTATCCTTCAAGGGTTTATATGGCATAAGCTTCCCAGACGACTTCGAGATAAGCTATTAACTCGTATTGCAGAATGGTTTACGGATCATGAATCATTATCTAAAGAATATGAATCCTTTTATAAAGATTATCCGTACATTTCTCAATATTTTAATACTTTTGTAGGGACGAATGGTCCGAATTGTTTAGGAGCTGCAGCAGCTAGTATTCAGCAAACGGCATTAGATGCAGAATACTATTTGAATAAGTGGGTACTCCCGGAAGAATTTTATCAAGTACTAAAGAAACATAAATATAAAAGAAGGGGTACCGCTGATATATATAAAGGAAATATTCTAGTGTGGGATTTGAACAATCA
>NZ_JBALQK010000429.1:0-2376 GCF_036965845.1 Bacillus sp. JJ1127
ATGACTATACTAACTCCAAGGAATAGATACATAAAATAAATAAAGAGAATAATTCAATTATATGAGAAATTTGATAATGTAATGTTGAGAAGGTGTTGAAATTATCAATTGATTATTTTCGTTTTTGGGTGAAGATCAAGTTTGCGAATTTTCACAGGATGATTTTTTCAAAAAGCCGAGGGTGTGAAAGTATGGGATTAAATATAGAAGTTGGGACAATTGTTGAAGATTGGTATAATATTAATTCGAAAAAAATATATATCGTCACAAGGGTTCCTGTGAATGATGAAAAATATGAATATGCTCTTGTAGGGATGGATGGTCAAGTATACCTTAATAAACTATTTAGAAATTTAAGAGAGATTACATCACATATTGATTCTCAAGATTCGTGGGAAGTAAAACAAGTTCCAGTTACTTTCAACACTCAAAAAGACTGGAACATAAAAAGATCTTATGGAAAACATCATACCCTTGAAACTGTATTAATGAGTTTTATTAACTGCTTTCCAGGAAGATGGGGTATGTTAAGAGATAAGCGAACTGCTAAAGAAAAATCGCTTAAAAACAATTATATTGGTGAAATCGTTATGGAAAATGGTATTGTACTACAAATTAAGATTGAGTTAATAGAGAGTACTAATAATAAATCTAAGCCATGGGTATGTAAAGCGTATAGTGTTTCATAATCATTTCGAGTTTAGGTTTACATAATAATTTCATCTCGCTATAAACGTTCTAATAGACGTACCACCAACTGTTTGATTAAAAAAATGTTTTAGACTGAGTATCGCTGGTTTAATAAGATTTCTTTATTTTTATTTTCTTGTACTAATTAAATAAGGATTTAGACTGATGAATAGTTTTTATTTAGAGAAAAGAAATTTTATTAAAATAAAGTATTAAACTAAACAAAAAATACGCGATTTTTATACGAGAAGTGTGTGTATAAAAAGAATAAAGACGTTTAATTTTTTTCGTAGAAATAAAATAACCATTGGATTTGAGCCAATATTAGGAAACTTAGTTAAAATTTATAAATTTTAAAGAAGCGTAGAAATAAACCTAATTTCTACGCTTTTTCTTTTTTAAAAAAATTTACTATTGTTCTAAATTTCGTATATAAGATTTCACAGCTTGCAATAAGAATTCTTCCTGTCCCATACCAGCACTCGCTGCCATTTGAACTACTTTCTGCTTAAATTCATGATCTGCATGAAAAGTTAATGGCCCTACATTACTTTTAAAGTAAATTCCTTCTACATGTGGAAGTATCGTACCGGATTTCATATGAGAATGTAAGAATTTAATCTCTTCTTGAAACTGCAATGGCTCTACTTGTAATACGAAAGGTTTAATTTCTAATTTGATAGTATCTGATGAAATACTCAATCGCATATTTGTGACACCTAGCTCTTTATAAAATAAGTTTATTAGATTATAAGTGATGGAATTAAATAGTTGAGGTTTTTTAAATGAAAAAGATAAATACCCTCGTTTTGTAATTACAGCTTGCTTATGGAAAGGTTCAAAAGAATAATTATGATCCTTATAAGTGGATAGTGGGAAAATTTCTTCGTCCTCTGTAAGAATCTTGCCGTCTGCCCCATTAATCTCTATTACTCTAGCTGTTTTTCCGGTATGTTGATGTGTTAATAATTGATATAAATATATATCTTCTTCTTGAATTTTAGTAATGAATGTTTTTCGCTCTTTTGATGTAGTTTTTTCATAAGTAAGTTGAAAAGTTTCAAGGTCTTCTTTATCAATGACATATACTTCTTTTCCGCGCTTTTCAATCTTTGAAGCAGGTAATTTTCCAGATTTGATATATGTAAAGACAGTAGATGGTGCTACATTAAGAATTTCAGCTGCTTCTTTTGTGCTATAACCCTCAACCTCTTCGATATTTTTTAAACGTTCAATATCCTCTAAATAGAAAATTTTACTACCAAATTGTTTCCAATTATCTTTATATACACATTCTATTAATCCATCTTTTTCTTTCTTTAAAATTGTTTGTACCGTTACTCCTAATAAGTCGGCTGCCTCTTTTGTCGTTACAGTAGGTTTTGTAATGAACAATAAATCTTGTGTCATGAAAGGACACCTCCATAACTATTGTTTGCTAATATTTTAGATATGTATATATCATATCAGAATTTGATTTGTATTTAAAACAAGAAATGAATTTTATTAAACATCTTATACATTTTTATACTTTGAAAACCTTTGTAAGTCATTTTGTATTTTAATAGGTTTTTATAGTTGATTTAATTATAAGATCGCTATGAAAGTTAAGTTATTAGCTATTAAATGATATCTATTTACTAATAAATTATGAAAAAATATAAATATAAGTTAATAGAGAAGAAT
>NZ_JBALQK010000430.1:0-1100 GCF_036965845.1 Bacillus sp. JJ1127
ATTTTGTATAATTTTTGATTCCTTTGGATTTTCTTCTATCTTATTTCTTAATCTTGCAATATGAACCATGACAGTATTATTACTTTCATAGGAAGTTTCTCCCCACACGCTTTCAAATATTTCTTCTAATGTAAATACTCGATTTCGATGTTTTGCCATCAGATGCAATATATCATATTCCGTTTTTGTAAGATTAATTAACTTTCCATATATTGTTACCTTTCTAGATAGTTGATCTATTTCTAATCCTTTAATTTGAATTTTCTTTTCATGTAATTGACTTGGAACTTGGTTGAAATATGTATACCTTCTTAATTGTGCTTTCACCCGTGCCACGAGCTCAATCGTACTAAATGGTTTTACAATGTAATCATCTGCCCCTGTACTTAATCCAATGACTTTGTCTATATCCGATGATTTTGCACTTAGGAAAATAACCGGGATGTTATATTTTTCCCTAGTTTTTCTACATACTTCAATTCCATCCATTCCTGGCATCATAATATCAAGAATGACCAACTGAATGTCATTCGTATCCAATATACACAATGCCTCTTCTCCATTATAAGCTCTTAAGACTTTAAACCCTTCTTGTTTCAACTGCACCTCAATGAATTGAACAATATCTGCGTCATCATCTACGATTAATATAGATTGTTGTTTCATAGTCCATCCTCTTCAATGTTATTTGAAATATATTCCACACAACTATATTAACATGTGGTAAAAGAGAATCATTATTTCTTTTTAATTAGATTTCCAAATTATCCTTATAATTATTTTCAGCACACTTTTAATCTTGTTTTACTTACAATCAAAATGAAAATGTACGTTAACATACAATAGAACCACTTATATAAAAATCGATAAAAAAACATCTTGATGCTTTTTATTATCATTCTAAGTCATTTTTAAAAATTTGATATTTTCTAATTTTAATATAAACTAATAAATATCTAGTTTTATACTATATATACATCAATTAAAAAACCGACATAAAACCCCTCTTTTTAGGTGGGAGAGAGCATCTGGCCATGCATAGAAGCGGTCACCACATGCGAAGTAAAAACAGAAAGAGCAAACGAGTGTAGGTTACTTTT
>NZ_JBALQK010000431.1:0-1840 GCF_036965845.1 Bacillus sp. JJ1127
AAAATCTATATATTTACAAGGAGACGTGATCACATGCAAGATATTTTAAATTTATTTCCAAGTGCTGATGGAAATGAGAAAAAACAACAACTATTTTTAGAATCTATACAGAAAATAATTGAAAATCTTGGACGTTTAAAAAATGAAAACAAAGCAACTTTAGGGAACATTGAGGAAAAATCAAATGGACACTACAATGACTTAATTCACAAAAGTCATATACCGAAAACAGGAATTACTATGTCTAATGTTATAGAGGAACTAAACCAATTTATGAATGGTCACCCTTATCCAAATAAATATTATTTGTCTAATGCTGTACCACTTCCAAGTATTCCATCATTATTAGGTACAATTACCATGACACTTTTAAATGGTAATGGTGTTTGGGATGTATATGGTCCAGCAGCAGCAGAAGCGGAAGTAAAAGTTGTATCTATGCTTTCGAAACTGATTGGCTATAATCCGCATAATAGCGGTGGTTATACAACATGGGGTGGACAAGGCTGTGTATTTTCGAGCCTACGCTTAGCTATTTCTAAACAATTTCCACTGGCAAAGGAACAAGGTGTTCCACAAAATGTATATTGTTTTGCCTCTGAAAATGCACATTATAGTTTATTAAAATCTGCTGAGGCAGCGGGCATTGGCACAAATCACCTAATTAAAGTAACAACTGATCCTTATACGAATTCCATGGATATAGAAGATTTAGAAAATAAAATGATAGAAGTTATTGAAAATGGAGGTATCCCCCTTTATATTCTAGCTACTATGGGCACAACAGATACATTTGCAATTGATAGTATAAAGAAAATCAAAGAAATTGCCGAACTAATACAAGATAAATATAATTTAGAACCTATTTATATTCACGCTGATTCTGCTATGGGGGGATTCTATAGTTTCTTTAATAATTATGACTTTGAACAAAATCCACTCTTATTTGAGCCAACTGTGAAAGATGCATTACAACAAACTCAAGAAAAAATGCAGTACATGTATCTTGCAGATAGTGTATGCTTTGATTTTCATAAATTAGGACAAACACCTTATGCTTCAAGTATTTGGATTGTTAAAAATCATACCGATTTGCAAATCATGGACGTCGAACAAAATGACACACCTTATCTTGGTAACAGATCGTATGGTAGTTACCATACAGGCTATACATTAGAATGCTCACGAGCTGGTAGTGCCATTCCAATGTATATAAATTTATTAGCATTTGGAATCGAAGGTTATCAAAAATTATTAGCAAATTATATACGTGTAAATCTGCTATTTAGAGAGAAATTGAACACTGCTCTCCCTCAAGTAGCAGTGACAAATGATTTTACGTATGGTCCAATTACAACATTTCGTTTCTATATGAATGGAGATGGCCAGGAGAATTGGAGAAAAGAACGTACAGGTTTAGCAACACAAGAAGAAATTGAAGATACAAATCGATTGAATATAGAAATATTTAATCATCTAGGACAAAATCGAGATCAAATATTTTTAGGAGATACAACTCGTTCTTGTTTAGTGAATGTGATAAACAGCAATGATAGAAAACCAATTTCCACTATTAAATTCTTTGCTATCTCGCCATATACAACTGTTGAATGTTTAGATGAGGTTGTCGCATTTCTTAAAAAACATGTTTTTATTGCTACTAATCAGATTCATTCATATGCTTAATAACTGCATTCGTTATCGTTATAATATTTAAATTTCACTTTATTTTATTTAAGGAATGTTATTAATAGCTTTACATAGATTGTTAATTTCAGCTCATTTCTTATCTATATAAGTACAAATTGAAAAATCGACATAAAACCTTTCTTTTTAGGTG
>NZ_JBALQK010000431.1:2035-2835 GCF_036965845.1 Bacillus sp. JJ1127
ATCAAAATGGATATATATTATGAAAAGAGGAAAAACATATGAATATAGAAACACTAGAAACACCCCATATTAAAGAGGCAGCTAGCTTAATTGCACATTCTTTTGTAAAAAGTGAACCCCTTGTGAGTGGGTTGCAAATCCCTCTTACACCTTTTCAAAAAATGTGTGAAGAGATGGTAAATCAAGCTGTTTCTCAATCTATGTCATTTGTAGCAATGAAAAACTCTCAAATAATAGGCGTTCTTTTAGCAAGGAAAGTAACTCAGCCACTAATCGATAAAGAAAAAGCAACCCAAATCTGTCCTCAAATGGATCCAATTTTTCATCTACTAGATGCGTTAGAAACAGATTCAATAGAATTCTCCCGTCTAGATAAAGAAAAATTGGTCTACCTAGATATGGGAGCTTGTCATCCAGATTGGATGGGAAACGGAGTAGTCACTGCTCTTATCTCACATGCAATTCAAGAAATAGCTAAGAGAGATTTTGATTTGATTGGTGCTTGTACAAATAGCATTTCTCAACAAATACTTAAAAAACATTATATACCTATGGAAATTAATGAAATAGTATATAGTAATTTCCCGTATAAGGGAACATATCCTTTTACAAATATAACAGCTTCTTTAACAGCTCAATTACTATATATACCTCAATCACAATTAATGATTAAAGCTATTTAAACTTTTAGAGACAAATATATATTTCAAGATTCAGATGCAAATTCTACCCTATTTACACCTGAATCTTGAACACCTTAATACCATACTATATTTTAACCATATTCATCCCTATAATTA
>NZ_JBALQK010000432.1:0-611 GCF_036965845.1 Bacillus sp. JJ1127
AAAGTTACATCTAGAACAAGAATTATGATGATAATATATTCTATAAAGAAATTATCTATTAAAAAGGATGAATCTAATGATAGTAACAAATGATTTTCAATGTAATGTGTGTGAAAGTATCACTCGTATTAAATTGCAACTGAGTTGGCTAGATAAATACGCCGTCCGAATTAAATGTGGTAGGTGTCATATTTCCCTATTTGGAAATGTATATTTGGATCAACAGAATGCAGGGTTTTCTATTAAATTTAAAAATGTAACCGCTTAAAGAATAAGATCCATATTTATATTTGTAGTAATCTCTGTATTTGTTTTACGTTCTAATGTATAAGGGGCATCTATTTTAACGTAATAGGGATACCGTTTCCCAGTGCAAAATTGATATTTTTTTAATTACTTCTGGGATTGGCTCAATGAACATAACATTTGACCAAAAACATCTATTGGGACACGTTTAATCGTACTTCCCGAAATTACACTACATGCTTTAGAAGAACATCGTGAGCGAATAAATGTAGAAAAAGAACGTTACAGTAGCGAATATAACGATTATAATTTGGTTTGCCCTATCTTCAACGGTAATCCCTGTAAATTCAGAAGTTTGACACAGC
>NZ_JBALQK010000432.1:633-991 GCF_036965845.1 Bacillus sp. JJ1127
AAAGCTTATAAAGAAAAGTAAGGTTCCTGATATTCAGTTTCACGACCTTCGACATACCCATGCAACTTTAATGTTGAAACAAGGTATTCATCCGAAGATTGTAAGTGAACGACTAAGACATAAAAGAGTAGGTATCACATTAGACACCTATTCACATGTTATACCAGGCCTACAAGAAAAAGCGGTAGAAGATTTTGCAAATAATCTATTTTGCAAATACGGATTTTGCATAAAAATACTAGCAAATTCGTATGACAATGAAGGGAGTCAAAAACATGAGAGAAATCAAGTCTGACAAGGAATTCAAAGACATCATTGCAAGCGAGGAGCCAGTAGTAATTAAGTTTTTCACAACATG
>NZ_JBALQK010000433.1:0-1395 GCF_036965845.1 Bacillus sp. JJ1127
CAGAGAACTCGTTTGCCGCGTCTTGCTTTGTTGCTATCGGCGACTCATATAATATTACACCTCTATATAATAATAGTCAATGGCTTTTTGATTTTTTTTAGAGATATTTATCTATTCGTTCTGTAAAATCGTAAAAATACACCTTAAACACCCCGCCCATCAAGTTAAGAAATTCATTGTTCTCCAAAACAAAAAAATGAACTGAATTCTCATGGGACACTATGAAAAGATAAAATTTTCGTTTTTGGGATACCTTAAAACACTAGCTTGATAAGCATGATATGAAAAAAACTTGGATGCACTAAAAGACAATCCGTTATGCAAAATACTCCCCGCATAAACATGTATATTCTTTCCTACCTCTTTTGGCATATATTCTCCTGTGAAAATTACAACAGTGTCATCAATTTCGATGTTCTCCAATGCAACTTTCTCTTCCACTCCATACTCATTCACTCGCCATGCATATGTCGTATCAAATTCTACAACAGAATGAATATACTGTTTCGTTTTTTCCGACGTATATTCTGTTAATAGTTCACTAATGGTAGAGATCAGTGTAATAACGAGCGCTGAACCTGGTTTTTTTTAAATATAAAGAAGCAAAAATAAATACTGTCGTTAACGTATTGGTATTTGCTTTTCTTTCTTTAAAAATATTACTTATTCCATCTTTTATAACTTCATAAGAAGTAAAAACGGAAGTGACCATCGCCGCCCAATACGAAGCTGTTTTCCACACAAGTCCAAGCTGACTGCCTTGAATATACCAATTTGCTAAAAAGGCCCCGGCACAAGCTGCAACAGGCACCAACTGCTTCCATGAAAATGTACCATTATGTATCTTCTTTTCAGGTAAAAGAAAACGAGTTAGCCATGTTTTCAAGTTGTACAGAGATAGATTTACATCATGGTAAATAAGCAAACTCCCTGTTTCACACGTATAAGTTGCTGAAAATACTTGTGGAAGGGAACGAACTAAACTTTCTATCATAGTGGGATGATTAGAACTTTTAACCTGCAATCGTGTTCTTCCAGGTAAGGAATGCACCACATGAATTGAATCAAACATGCGGCCTTTCACTTCCTTTCCCCTTTATAGAATACGCCCAGTATAATAGGCTTGCAGAAAATGTAGGGGCACTGTTGAATCCATGTATTCCCTTTCCTAATAAAAACAATACAAATAAACTATCAAAATCAGCAAATCCATTCGTTTGTCTTTTAATTCCTACATCTACCATCTCTAGCGTTTTTTCATCCCTCTCATAAGTGAGGCATCTGTATAGAGAAGAGCGTCCGATGCAGTTTGTCTTTCATATTTTCTTTTTCTAATTAAATTCTTTTCATCATAAAATTCACTATCCCTTTATAAAACACAAAAAAGACGAGTCA
>NZ_JBALQK010000434.1:0-2417 GCF_036965845.1 Bacillus sp. JJ1127
ACAGAATACTCATTACCCTTTGTAGTGTTTTCCGATACAAACTAAAAAGACACCTATATAAAAAGGTGTCTAATGTAAAGCAGCATATCTAATGAAAAACAATTGGAATTACTCCTTTTTCTCTCCATTCGTATGTCCACAAGTCAAAATTTCAAGAACGAATTCACATAAGCCAACTACAACTTCCCCAACTCCTTCATCCATGCTTTTTCACTCCCCTTTTAGTAAATATAATTTAATTATATAAGGGAAGGGTTTTTAAGTGCTATTGGAGAAGGTGACATAAACATTACAAGTTTGTAAGGATAATCCAGTTTAAATAATATCGATACATAAAGAGCCCACATTTCCCCTCGTAGCAACTCTTTCCATAACCAGTCAATTTCTGTTAATCTCTCTTCCCTACCGATGCTGCTTAGCCAATTTACAATTGGCAGAGTTAACGTAATCATATTTAATTTATTATTATATTTAACGCAGAAGCAGCTTTAGGCCATCCAACGTAAAAGGCCATATGTGTTATCAAAGCAATAATTTCCTTTTCGTTCATTCCATTCTTTTCAGCTAATTGTAGATGAAATGGTAGTTGTTCAGTATTACCGATACTAATTAGAGCAGATAGTGTACATAAACTTCTTTCTCTAGATGTTAAAGTAGGATCTCTCCATATTTTTTCGAATAATATATTTTCACTATAATCGACAAAATCGGGGGCCATTTTTCTCATTTTCTTTGGTATGTTGGATTCGATACGATCATTCACTATTCTTTTCCCTCCGTCATATTAACCATTTGTGCTACTCCTTGACCAAATGACCAGTTCTCAGCAGATGTTTCGTTTAATGTAATAAAAATATCAGCTGTAGAGATGTCTAAATGATCAGAAATAGTTTTTGATATAGATTGATACAATTTCTTTTTCTGATTTATTGTTCTTCCTGGCCCACATGTAATAGAAACATGCATTATTTTTTCTGTTCTCTTTTTGTCTCCTTCTAGCAGGTAATACGGATCATAAAAAAATTGATTAGAAGGGTAGGGAAAAAACATTTGAAAGTAATCATTTTCAGGAACTTCAAAGTGTTCAATTAACGAACGGTGAATACTAGTGCTCACCTTTTTTAATTCTTCTTTATTCGATAGACTTTCAGGGTAATAAACGTTAACAAAAGGCATATATTCTCATTCCCTTTCTTGTTGTGTCGTTTTTGATGTTAATTTCTATTGTGAAATATACAAAACTTCATATACTGTAAGGTGATCTGATGAGTCAATTTTTGGTTTTTCTTGATAAAAACTGAATTGACTATAGCCCCATTTATCTGGATTATAAACTAATAAATTCCCCAAACTTTTTTCTGCATTTTTCACATATTGATTAATAGTATTAAATGGCGTTTTGATTAATGATTTGCTTTTAGGAATATTTCCTGCATATTCAACAACATATCTACTTTTATCAAAATCTTTGTCTAAGTTAATAGATAAAGGAACACCGATATTAATATGTTGCCATCCAAAAGATTCTAAAATATTGTCATAAAAACCTTCAAAGATAAATTTGTTCATTCCTTGATAGTTATTCCAAATATATAACGGTGCATAGGAATTATATAAATTTTTATTTTTCTCTGCCTCAGTGATTAAGTATGCTTTAAAATTAAGCCCTAGAAAACCATTCGTTTTATGTCCATTGTCTTGCACCCTTTTTCTAATAATCCCCATATCATAATTTTTTGGCAAAATGACCTTATATTGCATTCCAATCATGTTTATCACTCACTTTCAAGATTATATAAATTATGATAATTCGAGATTAAAGTAGTGTAAAATAGGTATAAATTATGCATGGTATCATTTATAATGATATTCAATAAGGGGTTGAAATGAATGGAAATAAATGATCTTATCATATTTAAAACTGTAGTGAATGAAGGTTCAATCAGTAAAGCTGCAAAAGAACTCGGTTATGTTCAACCAAATGTAACTGAAAGAATTAAAAAATTAGAACAAGAGTTAGAAACACCGTTACTACATAGATATAACAAAGGTATTTCACTATTACCATCAGGCGATATTTTGTTAGATTATACGAATAAAATACTAAATCTAGTAGAAGAAGCAAAAAATGAAATTAAAATGAGTGGAGATTCTTATCGAATAGCAACTTCACAATCTATTTTGTTAAATTATTTAAGTATCAGTATCAAAGAAAATTTCAGGAATTATCAAATATATATGGAAAATAGTAATCACCTGCAACAACTATTAAAGAAACAAAGAGTTGATATGGTCATAACTTATGGAAATTATTCCGATCCGGCGTTTCAAAAAGTATTCAGTACAACAGTTTCTATGGGTTTACTAAAAGCAAAAGGAAAATCTAATATTGACTATTCAAAGGAGTTCTTTTTTGT
>NZ_JBALQK010000435.1:0-546 GCF_036965845.1 Bacillus sp. JJ1127
AATTCTCATAAAAAAACAGGCAATTCTTACTGAAATTCATGTAAGGAAATGCGTGTTTTTTATAGGGAAGATAAGAGAGTAACAAAGTATAGGTTATTTATTATTCTTGAAGATAAAACTTATTTTGTTGATTTCTCCTGTTGTTAAATGAACATCTAAGTGAATTTGAAAAAATGAACAATAAAGAACCCCTCTTATCAAAAGTTAAGAGGGGTAATGTAAATATTAACCTAATTTAGGTAATAAACGTTCTCCGCTTTTCATGTTACTTTTACATAAAGGGCATTTTGGCTCTTCTTCAAATGAAAAGTTCTTTCTCATCCATCCTAAACAATCCTCTGATTCACATTCCCAAACAGGGGTTTGTTCTGGTGGTACTTCTGCTACATCGTTCTTTCGATTGCGATACATGTGACCACTCCTTTTATGTAAAAAATTTAATTATATATTAAAAAGGTTGTTAACCGTGCGATGGTAACAACCTTTTTAATGTTTAAATTATAGCTTTACAACGTTTTTAGCTTGAGGTCCGCGGTTGCCATCTTC
>NZ_JBALQK010000435.1:696-996 GCF_036965845.1 Bacillus sp. JJ1127
TAAACCATTTTACTTTACCTGTTAATGTCATGGTAAGTGCCTCCTAAAAATAATAAAAATAAATTACAATATGATCGTCTTATTTGAACGTAAATAAAAATTCACATATTATCAAAAACCCATGAGGAATACTTATGATTCCTAATTGATGCTTGATAATATGCAAAGTAAAGTCTTTGTGAATTTGACCTTAATTCCTATCTTACAACAAATGGTGAGAAATAGCAAGTGCTGGAAGAGATGTGGAACAAATAGGAAGTTCCTTGTTCAAAAAAGTGATTGTTATGAATTGTTAATTGC
>NZ_JBALQK010000436.1:0-1462 GCF_036965845.1 Bacillus sp. JJ1127
GTTAAGTGTTTTAAGCAAATATGTGTAGACATTTTACAGAGAAAAGAGTAATTTTAATAGAGTGGAAATCAGATTGTAATATTCTATAATCATATCGTAATGTTCTGTAACCATATATACATAAAATTAGAGAAATAAAGAATGAAAAGTTGTTAGGGAAAAGGAGAGAGTATATTGTTTCGTAAAGTAAAAAGTATAGTAATAGGGGCAATATGTATTGGTGTAGTGAGTGGATGTGGCACCAAAGTTAGCGATGTGGCTTTAGTAAGCGATATGGGTGACCATGCGGTAGAGGCTAAAACAGATGTCAATGATAGTATCAGTTTAGTAGATCCTAGAAGTGGAACTGAAGTGAAAAAGTTAAATTTAGCAGACTTAGGCTACTTTGAAGATGAAAATAAATTTAAAAAAGAAGTAACGAAGATTGCTGGTGAAGTTGGAAAAAGCGTTGATAAAAAGATGGTTCCTTCACGTATGGCAAGTGATGGAACGTGGCAAGAAGGTAAACCTTCTTATGAATTAATGGAAAAAGAGTTAATAGACAAATTAATGAATGTAGGTATGTGGGATTCTTCATATCAATTACCAATCGTTGAGAAAAAACCAGTAGCAACACCAAATGATGCTAGTGGAAGTGGTGCAGTAATCGGTAGATATGAAACGAATTTAGGTGGCTCTACTGGCGGTAGAATTGAAAATATTCGTCTATCTGCAAGTAACGTTAGCGGGGTTGTCTTAGGAAAAGGAGATCGCTTCTCTTTTAATTCATTAATTGGGGATACAACGCCAGACAAAGGATACCAGTTAGGTAAAGAAATTGTCGATGGCAAACTAGTAGATGGCTATGGAGGCGGTGTTTGTCAAACATCATCTACTCTATTCAATGCTGCAGATCAAGCTGGTTTAAAAATGGTAGAGAGAACAACGCATTCCAAAACAGTTGGATATGTTCCAAAAGGGCGAGATGCTACAATAGCATATCCATATTTAGATTTAGTGTTTGAAAATACAAAGGATGTACCTGTGAAGCTTTATATGAGTGTAGAGGGCGATAAACTTGTTGCTGAAGTACGTGCAATGAAATAAGAATAGTCCCTGTTTATTGATGAAGGTTGTCTATTAGTGAGGGATGAAGAAAAATTTCATTAATAGAAGATTGAACTGAGCCATTCTTTCTAGTGTTTTTTTAGAAAGGGTGGCTTTTTGTGTGCATGTAAAACCTTAAAAGGTGTAAATAGAAAGGAACAAAATAGAGAAGATAAATGAATCAATCAATCAGGTTGTATAATGCTATATAAAAAAGGTGCTTCGTATAGAAAGCACCTTTTTCCATGAAGAACGATTTAAGCTTTTGTGTAATTTAAATCCCAAATAACACCAAAGCAATCTTTCACTTTGGCAAATTTTGCGCCATCTAAATCCCTGCTATGCAGAATAAAAAGTAACCTACACTCGTTTGCTC
>NZ_JBALQK010000437.1:0-1539 GCF_036965845.1 Bacillus sp. JJ1127
TAATTTACTTTTTTAAAATAAATCTCAAATTAAAGATAAAATGAATAAAGGGAGAGAACAAAATGACAAAAGTACTATTTATTACAGCAAATCCAAATTCAGCAGAAGCATCTTTCGGTATGGCAGTAGGGGAAGCTTTCATTGAAGCGTATAAAAATGAACACCCACAAGATGAAGTTGTAACAATTGACTTATTTAACACGACAGTACCAGCAATTGATGCGGAAGTATTTGCAGCTTGGGGTAAATTTGCAGCAGGTGAAGGTTTTGAAGCATTAAATGAAAGTCAACAACAAAAAATTGCAGCAATGAACACAAACTTAGAAACATTTATGAATGCCGATCGTTATGTGTTTGTAACACCAATGTGGAACTTCAGCTATCCACCAGTAGTAAAAGCATACTTAGATAATTTATCTATCGCAGGTAAAACATTTAAATATACTGAAAATGGGCCAGTTGGATTACTAGAAGGTAAAAAAGCACTTCACATTCAAGCTACAGGTGGTATTTACTCTGAGGGAGCATACGCAGCAATGGACTTCGGACGTAAACACTTAAATGCAGTATTAGGATTTATGGGTGTGTCTGATGTAGAATATCTTGCAGTTGAAGGCATGAATGCAAATCCTGAAAAAGCACAAGAAATTAAAGAAGCAGCAATTGCAAATGCGCGTGAATTAGCAAAACGTTTCTAATATAGAAAACTCAAAAATGTCCAAACGCTTGTCGTTTGGACATTTTTTCTTCTTTTTCCTTCGTTTGTCTAGTATAATGAAGGACGGAATGATAATAGGTGGGGGTTCTGTATGATTCAAACGTTTTTTAAAATCTTTTATTTAATTTTAATTGTAATTGGCATTACACCGAGGTTATGGCGAATACAGGGTAAAGTAAAAACACTATCGCCACAAGAAAAAGATCGCCTTGTGTATAAAACAACAAATTGGTTTGGTAAGAAGATGGTTCGTGTAGCGGGATCGACTGTACAAGTAAATGGACTTGAAAACGTGCCGACAGATCAACCGGTACTTGTTGTAAGTAATCATCAAAGTGATATGGATATCCCAGTTTTACTAGGTTACTTAAATAAACCAATCGGATTTGTTTCAAAAGTGGAAATTAAAAAATTTCCGATTGTACGAACTTGGATGGAATTGATGAATTGTGTGTTTATGGATCGTAGGGATCGTCGTCAATCACTACAGGCTATTAAAGATGGAATTGAACGGTTAAAGAGCGGCCATTCTATTGTAATTTTTCCAGAAGGAACGCGTAGTAAAGGTGGCGAAATAGGAGATTTTAAAGCTGGTAGTTTTCATCTTGCTGTAAAATCTGGTGTGGCTATATTGCCAGTAACTTTAGATGGAACATATAAGATGTTTGAAGCAAATGGAAATCGAATGAAGCCAGCACATGCAACAATAACAATTTCGAAACCAATTACACCTGAGCAATATGCAAGTATGGATGTTAAAGAACTAACACAGCATACAAAAGATATTATTGCGGCTCAATTACATAAATAATAACAAAGTC
>NZ_JBALQK010000437.1:1571-3560 GCF_036965845.1 Bacillus sp. JJ1127
GACTTTGTTATTATTTATGCGACAGGTAAGACATAAAATAGTACGCAGAAAAACATCATTGCACTACCGCCTAGTACGAAAAGGTGCCAAATTGCGTGATTGAAAGGTAGCTTTTCCCACAAGAAGAAGATAGCTCCTACTGAATATAAAATTCCACCTGTTAAAAGTAATGAAAATCCGTGTCCAGTTAAATTTTCATAAAGTGGTTTAATGGCAACAATAATGAGCCAGCCCATAATGACATAGCACAGTGTTGACATTTTAATAAAACGACGTACAAAGAAAATTTTAAAGATGATCCCACCGATGGCAAGTGTCCAAATAATTGCAAGTAGTGTCCATCCAAGGGGACCGCGCAGTGTAATGAGTAAAAAAGGTGTATATGTGCCAGCAATCAATAAATAGATAGCAGAGTGATCTAAAATGGTAAATAATTTTTCTACTTTTGGATGATGGATACTGTGTAGTAGTGTAGAAAATAAGTATAGTAGAAACATGCTCACACCATAAATAGTAAATCCAACAATAGCAGAGGCTGTACCATGTTTGGAAGCATGAATAATTAATATAATTAAGGCCGGGATACTTAAAATAGCCCCGATTCCATGAGTAATCGCATTGGCAATCTCTTCTTTTACGAATTGTGTCATTTTTGTTATTTTTTGCGTCATGATTTGAATCCTTTCTATTATGATGAAATAAGATATCATTTCTTTTACCATACCATATGCAATAAAAATAGAAAATGAAATTTGTATAATCGATTATATTTTTGGATTTTTTCGACAAATGATAGCGGATACATTGACGTTTACAGACTTTTTTGACAAAATGAAATTATGGGATAGTAGAATAAGAAATCTACTTATAAGGGAGATGGGAAAAATGTTATCAAATATCGGCTTTCCAGGGTTAATTTTAATTTTAGTAGCTGTACTGATATTATTTGGTCCTAAAAAATTACCAGAAATCGGACGTTCTTTAGGTGAGACGTTAAAAGAATTTAAAAAATCCACAAGAGAATTAACGGATGATACGTTTCAGGACAAAGAAAAAAATAAATAAAAGCTAGGTGTAAGGCGCTTAACTTTTTATACTCACTTTCCTACTTTATGGAAATGATAATAAACGATTTGTATTCATTCTTCTAGGGGAAATAGAAGAATTTGGATTGGATGAGAGAAGTGTGGTGAAAGAGATGGAAGATCGAGAGATGAGTATAGTAGAACATATTGTGGAACTTCGAAAGCGCGTAATAATTACTGTCTTATCATTCGTAGTATTTTTAATAATTGGTTTTGTTTTCACCAAAGATATTTATTTTTGGCTTGTAAAAGATTTACCGATGAAATTGACAGTTCTCGGTCCAAGTGATGTATTATGGATCTTTTTCTCGATTGCTACTGTATTTGCCATTGTGTGTACAATTCCGCTAGCAGCGATGCAAATTTGGTTATTTGTGAAACCAGGTTTGCACCCACGTGAACAAAAAATGACATTAATGTACATTCCTATATTATGTGTATTGTTTATAGCAGGTTTATGTTTCGGATATTTTATTGTGATGCCCTTCTTATTTCATTTTTTAACGACAATAGGTAATGAAATGTTTAATACAATGTTTACGACGGAAAAATATTTTCATTTTGTATTAAATTTAACAGTTCCATTTGCAGTTATATTTGAATTGCCAGTTGTCGTTATGTTTTTAACAAGCATTGGGTTATTAACGGCTGGATTTCTTCAGCAAGTTAGAAGATATGCTTATGTTATATTGATTGTTATTGCTTCTTGTATATCTCCTCCAGATTTTTTATCACATAGTTTAGTAGCGGTACCGCTAATTTGTATTTATGAAATAAGTATTGCGTTATCAAAAATTGTAAGTAAAAGAAAACGAAGACGAGAAGAAGAAATGCAGTCAAAAAGTGCCTCATTATAAAGGCACTTTTTTTATTTATTTGTTATACTATATTTATAATCGTATAC
>NZ_JBALQK010000438.1:0-1068 GCF_036965845.1 Bacillus sp. JJ1127
CTATAAAGGTTCATTATTCGTACTTGTTCTTCAGTTAATTCCTCTTTATTCCAGTACATATGCATTAAGCTATATTCAAATATTTCCTTTAATTTAATAAACAAAGGAAGCTTATCTATCATTTCCTTAGATATTTCATTTTCCTCTCGGTATCCGTCAACTATTGCTTGTGTAATAGAATTCCCATAGTCAACTATGTTACCATTCCCTACAAACGAATACTCCATCGCGCTATAAATTGGAACTGCTAAATCAAATATATAAAAATGTTTCTCACAATCTTGAAAATCAATCATTGTCAAATTCAAATCATTTTCTACTAATATATTTTCTAACCATAAATCGCCGTGTATCAAGCCATAATTTGAAGGACTTTTTGGCAGTTTCTTTATCGAACATAAAACCTCATGTGCAAATTCTCTAATAATACCTTCTTCTTTAGGGATATAGGTAAGAAAAGAATATTCCTCATTGTCATACCAATCGTTTATATGTTTTATCGGTTCAATACTTTCAAACTTTTTAGACAAACGATGTAATCTGCCAATTTGCTGACCCAATTTTTTCAACACACTGGAATTCCATTGACTTTTTGGTAAGTGTATACCAGAAGCAGCTTTATACAATACAATAAAAAGCTCTCTGTCTAATGTTATCTTTTCTACTAAATTACCATTTAAAGAAGTTATTATTGGAGGTACTCCTAAACCTTCCCTATATAAAAAGTCTGTATATTTAACTTCTTCCAACTGTTCTTCATACGTTTTATAGTTAGTTATTCTAACGAAGTAGTCACCTTGTTCCGCAATACACTGATACATTTCATTTGTTACTGATTTAACCTTAATAAAATCCACTGGATATATTTCATTCATTAATTTAAGTATCTTCTTTTCTAGATTAATCATTTTAAACTCCTTTCCTACCTTAAATTTCGACTTGTCTAACTTAAATTCTTCCTCTCGCTAACCTGCCAGTTAGCTTAAGTATATTTCTTCATCCCCCTCTCCATACTACCATATATATCCAATCTAGTATCTTTAAAAAATACCGAAAACGGTCGTTTAA
>NZ_JBALQK010000439.1:0-1162 GCF_036965845.1 Bacillus sp. JJ1127
ATTTTATTCATATACTCTTTATAGGGAGAGGTAGCTTCTGAATAATTTTCTGCAAGCTCTTTTCCGACTTCCCAAATATTTGTATTATAAGAACCTGGTTCGATTAACGAAACGTCGATTCCAAATGGCTTTACTTCTAGACGAAGGGATTCGCTCCAACCTTCTAATGCATATTTTGAAGAAACATAAGGGGATAAACCTGGAAATCCAACTTGTCCACTAATACTACTTACATTAATGATTTTTCCACTTTTTCGTTTTCGCATATAAGGCAAGATAGTTTGAGTTATCGATATAGCTCCAAATACATTCGTTTCAAATTGTTTGCGGTATTCTTCTATTGGAATTTCCTCTATAAATCCACCACTTGCAAATCCAGCGTTATTGATGAGAAGGTCAATTCGGTTTAATTCTTTCAAAAATAACTGGAATGCATGTATAGATTCCGGATCCGTTACATCTAGCTGATGAATTTTAATATTTTGTTGTAAGTGTAATCCAGCGACTTGAGACAATAATTCGGCTTGTTTATCGAGATTCCGCATTGTAGCGATGACTAAATAATCTTTTTTGGCAAGTTCAAGGGTAGTTAGAAGTCCGAATCCACTGGATGCACCTGTAATAATCGCGATTTTTTTATTCATTTTCCGCTCACTTTCTTTTTTCTTACATCATAACGATTTCCACTTAGAAAATCTATTATTCTCGTAAATCAGAGATGTTGTTTATTTACATATATTTGTGTAAACAGAAAAAGGATTTTTTATTTTGACATTAGGTTAACCCTATAGTTTATATTTGGAATAGAAAAGGGGGATAGCATGAAAGGAACAATTACAATAAATCAATTGGCTAGAATTTTTGACATTAGTCATCATCAAATAAGATATTACGAAGAAAAAGGGCTATTGTTTCCGTCCTATGTTGATAAAAATAAGTACAGAAAATATGCTCTTAAAGAAATTTATCAACTTGCCCAAATACTAATGTTACGAAATTTAAATCTTTCAGTAGCTCAAATTAAGGATATATTTACAACTTACCAAAAAAGTGAATACCTGAATCTATTAAAGGGAAAATCGAATGAAATTATTGATGAAATCAAAAGGTTAACTGAAATTCAAAAATCTATAGAATACCATATGTATAACTTGACAAAAGA
>NZ_JBALQK010000440.1:0-2179 GCF_036965845.1 Bacillus sp. JJ1127
TTTGTTAGCCATGATAAACAATGTCCCTTTAGAAATTATACAATTGAATTTATGAAGGAGAATAATCTCTCTAAAAAGCAACTTCAGCAGCTAGATTCTTATTCACTTATTCAGGAATTCATTGCTCAGGGAAAGGGGTTAGCTTTTTTACCTATTAACAATGATAAATTAGAAAAAATTGAGGAAGTACCTATACAAAAAATACCTATTAATTTTTTTACGATTCGAGAATCAGAAAAAATAATCCCAAGCGAGCTATTTGATTGATAAACGAATTCGTCTTGCAAAATAACTCTTAAAAAGAGTCCAATTTACGCGACCTTCTTTAATTCACTTTTCAAACATTAGGTGCTCTTTTTCTTTCGGAGATAAAGAAATCCTCCCTTTAGACAATCCTATCTAAAGGGAGGATTTTTTTAAACGTCGCGACTTTATTTCAATAATATGTATACATAGTTGCTCCCCCGCTATTCTTCTATTAGCTCTTTTAAGGAGTTACTATTCTTCATTTCTTCACAAAGTACTTTTTACAAACATCTCAAACTTTTTCATTTCCTCAACAAATGGATTATGGTTGCTTTCTTCAAATGTAGTCATTGTAGAAAAAGGAATTAACTCTGCAATTTCTTTTGAAAACTCATATGGACATTGCGCATCATATTTACCACAATAAATAAAACTAGGTATCTTTACATCTTTTAACTTTTCTCGTACATCATACGTTTTACATTCAATTTGAATAAAGTAGTTTAAACGATCTCCGACTACTTTCCCGCTATTCGGCAGTTTTAGTGCTTTTTCAAACTTCTCCTCAGAGAAAAAGGACATAAGTGCCCACTCTTTATCCAGTGCTTGTCTTTTTTCCTTTGGTGTATGTGGACTATTTAAAGCGTCCATAATGTTCATGATTCTTGTAAAATGTTCGTTCTCTTTACAATAAATACTTCCTTTATGATAAATATACGCTTTACTTGCAGCTGTACCACCGGCAATTATTTTAGTTAAGCTATGATAAGCTTCGATGGCATAAACAAGAGCTAGCATCCCTCCTGTAGAATGTCCTGCAAATGCCCATTGTTCAAACTCTAAAGCTTCACGAATTGCTTCTAAATCTTTTACGGTTTCTGACATACTGTAAGCTTCGTCACTACTAGCCTGATCCGATTTATCACAGCCTCTTAAATTGATTAAATACACACTATAATGTTTAGTAAAAGGTTCTGCAAACGTATTTCCTTTTTCATTATATTGGCTATACAAATGTGATACACATAAAGGTTCTCCTTCCCCTTTATGAAAGTACTCAAATTTCCCTCTAGTAGTTTCAATGACATACTGTTTCCACATAACTTATCTCCAATCTATATTTTTCACATTATATGTGTCTAATAGGATCGAACTGGTGAAATAAGATGTAGTAGCGACGAGTGGTCTACCGATTCGATTAAAATTGGTCTCATTGAACCTCCGAAACTTAATTTAATCGTTTCTCCTTTTATTGTTTTCAAAGCCTCCACCATAAAGCGGCCATCAAATGAAATAGTTAACTGCTTTTGTCCGCTAAGTGTATCTATCTGCTGTGTCTCGGATATTTTACCTATTTGGGAAGTGTTAGAGGAAATTCTTATTGTAGATTCATCGATGTTTTCCCACCTTAAAAATATTAGCTTTATGACTTGTGAAGAATTGTCCCGTTAAAAATATAAGGTACAGTTTCTCTTTTTTGTAATAAATCTTTTACATGTTCCGGAAGGCGCAAATAAGGTGCTACTGTTTGTAAGTCCATCCAAGTGATTTCTTCAATTTCTTTTGGACGTGATATATGTATCTCTCCCCCAATTACTTTTCCTAAAAAGTTGAAGAAAATGACATGATGATCTTTTTCTTCAAAAACAGCCTCACTTATTGAGAAAATCCCTTCCACTGTTATATCTAAACCTGTTTCTTCTTTTACTTCCCGAATTGCGGCCTCTTCTAATGTTTCACCTAATTTAACTGCACCACCTGGTAAAGTAAAATAAGAAGAATGTCTTCCTTTATTTTTGACCATCAATACTTTTTCATGAAATTCATCGTAAAGTAGCGCATATGTTACATTTACTCTTTTTATAGGAATCACCCTCTAATAATAGAATTTTCTGCATTTAATTTATTCTATCATTAATGTTTGGAAAATACA
>NZ_JBALQK010000441.1:0-1135 GCF_036965845.1 Bacillus sp. JJ1127
GTTTCTTACTATGATTAAACGAGACTCATCACTTTTGTCTTGGCAACTAAATCATGAAATCCTCTATTATCCTCGCGGAACAACATCATGTACACATTGCATACTGCAGGAATTCCAAGTAGCAATATGTTTGGTAATAACAATACAAAGAACCGTACGATTAACGTTTGTATCGTTAACGTTTCACTTGTTAGTGATATAAGTTTTGTCCTTGTTATTTTTTTACCAATTGTACAACCGTTCCAAACAAATGGCACAAAAATAAAGTAGATGGCCATTAATATAAAAACAAGTGTAATATCATATCGATAATCACCTAAACTTATATTAAAACGATTGAAAATAGCACCATAATTTCCTGTTATAATGGCCACAATAGCACCATACATAACCGATATGAAAAACATATCAATAATGGAGGCACCAATGCGATTCATTACCACCGCTGGACGATGCACCTTTAACTTCATTTTATGTCGACTCCTTCGTATCCTTCTTTACCCGTTTCATCGTACCATTTCTAAAAAACATTGTAAACTGGCGTTTCTTTTCCTTTTCTTGTACAATGTGTTACAACAGCATTGTAAAGGGGGTTCTCATATTGAAGCGGTGGATAATCCTATTTTTCACTATATTATTAGCAGGTTGTGCAGGGGACATAAACCATTCAGCTTACACCATCAATGATGAATATGAACTGATAAATACTTCCGGAAATGCATTTGAACTTTTCCCAAAGCAAGATGCTGTATATGCCACACAATATATCCCAGCAAAAGTCACAGAAATCGCCTGGGATGATAGATATATTATTGCAAAACAAATTGAGGAAAAATCAGATCCAAACAATCCCGAAGCAACGATGACAAATAAACAAAACGAGCATTATTGGATTATTGACGTAAAACATAATAAACGTTTTGGGCCTTATAATGAAAAACAATTCCTAGAACAAAAAGATGCCTTTAAGATCAAAAAACAATTTCAAACTGTAGAAACGTATGTGAAAGAATTCAAAAAAGAGTCAGCCTAAGCTTAAAGCTGACTCTTTTTTACTGCAAACAGGCCCGTTCCTCACCTACTATACTAAGATTCTTTTTCATAGTAGAAAATCACCATATAAATCCATTTTCAT
>NZ_JBALQK010000442.1:0-1248 GCF_036965845.1 Bacillus sp. JJ1127
AGGCAGTTATCTTCTTTTTTTAGGGACTTTTTCAGTGTCCTCTAAAAATTAGCATTTATTTTACTTTAACAGCGTTCTAGTGACAGCGTATGTTTGTTGTTTTGAATGGTTTGTTCTCCAAAGAGATTGGAAAAAAGAAAGAACGATGTATGGAATATAAAGAAGTAACAGACCAATTGTGACAACAGTTGGTGAACTTCCTCCAAATTGAATCATAAATTGCAGTAATCCATTTGTATGAAAAATACATTCCATAAAACAGAACGAAAGAATAATGGAGCTTAAAATAGATTTATGATTGGAAGCAAGTGCCATAAACAATGTGTTTACAAGAAAGGAAGAATCTCGTATTTCATGATCCTCTGTTTTACTTAAAAATGGTAACCATTTTTTTATTGCTTGCATAACGATAATCATTGATGTGCTAAATATGATGATAAGGGAAGAAAAGAATGGAACTGTTATGTATTTTGCTATGTAGAGAGAAAATAGTATGATTGAGCATTGTAATACAACGGTGCTAAATGAGTACGGTACCCAGTGTAATAACAAAATATATTTCTTTAAAGATTTCGGTGCTTTTAAAAAAACGCGGCCAATGGCTAAGCTAATGAAAAAACCAATTGCAAGCGTGAGTGTGAAACGAGTAATTGAAAAAAAATAAACTTCCCACATGTAAGGAAACAACGGTGTAGAATGTCCTGAGGCATGTAATGCGGTCTTTGAGTTCATAATTGGCTGGGGTGAAAAAAGAATAGATTCATGCATCCAATCAATCATTGGAATCGATATAGAAGGAAAATGAACAGAATTATAAAAAATCCCAAGTAAGCCTTTCAAATAAGAACTTTCATGAGTTAATAATAAAGCGGGAATGGGACTTATAATAAGAACGATAAGAAATCCTATGAAAAAGCGAAATATGTAAGAACGGAATAAAGAAGTCATAAAATCTCACCTACTCTTTGAATATTCAGAAAATTCTTATTCTTATTTTAGCGCTTTTTCGAAGAACTTACAATATCTTTTTCTTTACATATTGGTATAAGCTGTAATCTCATATCATTTTTCCATTTTCAACCTAAAGAAGGTATTGAGATATAATGGGGACTTCACTCTTTACGTTGTTATAAGCTGAAATTTCTCCATCCCTAAAAGTGAATCATTCATGGATAAATTATGACAACAATACGAAAAGTTTTCAGAAAAGTAAAATAAAATGTTTCTTTTTTTCTTAAAATATAATAT
>NZ_JBALQK010000443.1:0-1319 GCF_036965845.1 Bacillus sp. JJ1127
CTTAATGTGCTATATGCCTTTGCTTTACCTTCAACAAAGAAATATAAATAGTGAATATCTTCATTCTCCTTACAAATATGTTCATTCTTTTTAAAGAGTAATAGTTCCATATAGGATTTCATGTCATTACTAAAAAATGATTCAATATGATTCTGTCTTACATAATCATCTAACTTATGAGAATTGCTTATTTTCTTCATAGATCCCCCACCTCTGTAACTCTTTTTCATTATAAAGAAAATTTCTTCTTTTCACTATGACATATGTCATAGTAACTCACGATTTAATCATGATACATTACATGTAAATTTGTAAGGGGGAAACGGAATTGTATAATTTACTCTCAATTATTATAGGTGCTTTCATCGCCATTATGATTCCTTTAAATGGCATCTTATCTGAAATTACAGGGAATTATATGTCTAGTGTAATGATTCATCTCGTTGGATTATTTGCCATTGTTATTGTATTACTTGTTAGCAAATCCAAACTTCGTATGCAGCAAGGAATACCTCTTTACCTTTATAGCGCAGGAGCTATCGGAGTGTTTACCGTACTGTTTAGTAATATAAGCTTCTCAGCACTTGGCGTCTCTATCACAATCGCTTTAAGTTTACTTGGGCAATCTGTATCATCTATTATTATCGATCATTTCGGTCTATTAGGGATGAAGGTTGTAAAATTTGAAAAGAAAAAAATGATTGGATTACTTCTGATTTCTTCTGGAATCGTTGTAATGACTATTTTTTAATGGAGGGTGAAATGATGCTATATATTTGTATCGCTATTTTAGCTGGGGTTTCTATTGTAATTGCAAGAATTATTAATGCTAACTTAGCAGCAAAGATTGGAATTTTCCAAGGAACGTTTTTCAACTATATTACGGGACTATTTTTTTCTTTTATATTTTTACTTTTTAGTAGCGAATCTCTTCATGTATCCAGTACTACATTACAATCTATACCGTTCGCAGCCTATTTAGGCGGTTTAGTCGGTGTTATTGTAATTGTATTATCAAACTATATTACTCCTAAAATATCTTCTTTCTATTTAACATTGTTGATTTTTGTAGGGCAATTATTTATGGGAGTAGTAATTGATTTCTTTACATCAAACGATGTATCTATCGGTAAAATAATCGGTGGGTTTTTAGTATTACTTGGACTCACTTATAATTTATTGGTCGATAAAACATATGAGCCCATAAAAAATAGTAAGGTACAACTCTAACAGCATGCCCAAAAATATAAAAGGAATAAATCCGCTCGCTTACATCGGACTTATTCCTTTTATATACGAATACCTTCAGGTTCAACACA
>NZ_JBALQK010000443.1:1356-1604 GCF_036965845.1 Bacillus sp. JJ1127
ACAATAGACATAATAATCATTCCGATTCCACAAATGATAAAGATAAAATTTATAGAAATAAATATAGACAGAATTCCAAATACAAAAAGAGATATTGTATCCGCTAAATAAAGCAAAACCGCATTAAAACTGAACCCTCGCCCTAACATATCTTTTGGAACGAGTTTTTGTAATATGTATACTCTTGTTAGCCCTGCTAACGGTAGGCCAATTCCGACTATAAATACTCCAACAAAGTAAAATGGAAT
>NZ_JBALQK010000444.1:0-804 GCF_036965845.1 Bacillus sp. JJ1127
TTTCTTTTCTCTATCTGTTAATTTAGCTTTAAGCGATTTAGGTACTTGTATACTATCTTTCGTACATGCGGTTTCTGTATAATCATCGCCAATAGCTATTATGGATTGATATGAACCGTCTATATTAGAAGCACTACTCGCAAAAGCATATAAATGCCCATCTTTATCAAAGGTTATAAACTCATTTGAGAAGTTATCATTTATATATCCAGACGAACCTGGAAGTTTCCATCCTCTGCATTAACTTTATTTATTACCTGGAGCTGGCTGATCCACTCCTTTAACACGGTGTTTATGTCCGTTATCTTCAGTCGTATAAAAATCATAATAGTGAACATGCATTCCATTTCCTACAGGAATCGCAGGTCCTGAGTATGCCTTATAATAATGCGTATGTCCATCCTCAAAGACAACATATCCTTGAGTATAATGTATATGCCCACCTTCTTGTGCGGGAATTGGTGGAGATGTTACATCAAGACATTGATGTACATGCCCCGCCTCAACAGATGTATAATCCACCGATCCATGATTATGATTTGGTACAAATCCAGAAACAAAATCATCCTTTCCTACTCTATTCACTCTACCCACTCCTTGTACATAAAGATGTATTTTATAAACTTATATGCTTATAAGGCTGTAACAATTCCTAACAATAGCTTGGTTTACGTCATCAAATATATTTCATATTAAAGAGAGAAAGCAGTTGAAGATTTCACAAATAACTTTTGTTTGTACTTACACTGACTCACTATATATTTTAAATTTTTTGTTGTAATTCTTTATATTAGAATGTAATAT
>NZ_JBALQK010000444.1:908-1457 GCF_036965845.1 Bacillus sp. JJ1127
ACATCAATTAAAAAAACGACGTAAAACTCCTCCTTTGTATGTAAAGGTTAGTTCTACTTCTGGTATCATAATCGATTGATGTTCTCTTCCTAAATTTTCTTCTATTGCTGTTAAATCAATTTTTATAGATTCACATGCACGATATTTTACGGATACTATAGATTGCTTTCTATTTACCACAATGTAATTCATCTCAATGAAATTATCGGTTGACCTACATTCCAAATATTCTATCTGATTCATTAGTCCTTGATACCTTTCTAGCGACTCTTTGTTTTCCCAAAATTTACATGGATACATTTTTTAAAATTTTTGATATCTTACAAATAAGCCTTCGTTGGCTGTTATACCGTCTCCCTAGCTATCCAAAGTTAGGGAGTTTCGAATTTACTACAAAATGAAATTTTTATTAACACCTTTCTAATTTATTTCTCAACATCCATAAATAGGATTAAAATCCTATTTATGGTAATATAAAGGTGATTCCCTGTGTAGTTCTCTCTCATCTTTTTAAAAGGACCTGTCCCCAAATAGCAGGTCCTTTTTAAT
>NZ_JBALQK010000445.1:0-3071 GCF_036965845.1 Bacillus sp. JJ1127
CTCCTATTGTGTGAATGTTTATAATTTAATAATAATACAAACAGGAGAATATTTCCTTTTCATATGAAAGTATATTGGGGAATTAGAGTGGCATTTGAAATGAAATATGATATTTTGTTTGCAAAGTGATTTTTAATCAATGCATATGTGAGATTTAAACTAGCTTTAAAAGTTTATCTGTTGTTAAAACTGTAGCAAACATTTCATGCAAACTTACTAATGCTAGCTTATGGATATCTTCTGCATGATAATAATTTCCATCATATGAGATTCTACCAAATGTAGCGGTCGCATCTGAAATGACATAAGTTGAAAAGCCTAAATTACCAGCCATACGAACTGAAGTGGATACACAATAGTCTGTTGTTAAACCGATAATGACGGCAGTTTCATAATTGTGTTCTCGTAAATATGTTTCTAAATTGGTTCCGATAAAAGCGCTATTCACATTTTTTTGAAATACTGGTTCATCTGGAAGAGGGATAGCAAAGTCTTTAAATTCACTTCCGCTGCTTTCTTTTCTTAATGGGTGATTTTCTTTATGTGAGATGTGCTGTACATGGATGACAGGACGGTTTGTTTTTCTCCATGTTTGTAATATAAGTTCCATGTTTGTTTCAGCGTGTATATTATTGCGTTTTCCCCAGTAATCATCCTCGAATCCTTTTTGAATATCAACTAGAATAAGTGCAGCATTTTTAGGTAATTGGTTCATTTGTTATTCTCCTTTTCAAAAATGATTTGTTTTCTATTAAAAGAATATCAAGTATTGTAAAAGGAGAGAATTTCCATTAATTTTGAAGGGTATAACAAAAAGTTTGAACAAGGGGATATAGAGGATGGACATAGAGTGGTTACGGTGTTTTTTGCTTTGCTCAGAGTATAAAAGCTTTTCAAAAGTAGCAGAGCATTTCCATATTACGCAGCCAGCAGTAAGTAAACAAATAAAAAAACTAGAAGATGAATTAGGAGTAGAATTATTAAGCAGATCTTCACAAGGAATAAAATTAACAGAAGCAGGGATTCATTTTCAAAAAAGAATCATTCCATTTGTTGAGGAATGGGATAGTATTAGGAAAGAAATGAAAGGTATGGGAGAATCCATACATGTGGTGCTAGGCCTATTACCTAGTCTTGCAGCATTCTATCTTCCAGAAAAACTTATTGGAGGTAAGAGTGAGAATATCAATATAGAAACCAAAGTATATGATATGTCTAAAGAGATTATGGAAGAAGTTGTATCAGGAAAGTTAGATGCAGGTTTAGTAGATGAAAAATGGGTGCCAAAACATCTTTGGAATAGACAATTATTTGTGGAGCCATATAACGTAGTTTTTCCGGAGAAACATTCATTTAGTAAAAAAGAAGATGTATTTATAAATGAACTTTTAATAGAGAGTTTCGTTATGTATCCAATCGGCTGTGATATTCGAAGGGCGATTATAGAAGAGTTTGAAAGACTGAAGGCAGAGCCTAATATTAGTTCTGAGGTATCATTTCGAGATTTTATTCTAGGTATGGTTGCTGCAGGGGCAGGAATTACAATTGTTCCACGGACGATTTCAGAGCGTATTGAACATTTACCGCTGCGTACTATACCAATTCGGGATTTTCAAAAACAAAGAGCAATATATTTGATTGCACGAAATGAAAGGGTTGGTAAAGCCCTTTTTAAAATGTTTACAGAAACTACTTTGTAATTGTTAGAAGGTACTTTTTCATACAAATTAAAATAATAGAACCTATTTATTTTATATACACATACATATAAAATTAAACAAGTAACATAGCAACAGGGGGGACATGTTTTGTTAGAAGGTAATCATGAGTTGGATTCAAAAAATGGCGTAAGTTTTAACAGTTTACGAGCTGACTGCGAGAATTGCTTCGGCTTGTGTTGTGTCGCACTACCTTTTGCCGCTTCGGTAGATTTTGCGGTTAATAAGGATGCTGGTAAGCCTTGCTCAAATCTGCAATCGGATTTTCGTTGTAGTATTCATAAAAACCTTAGACAGAAAGGGTTTAAAGGATGTACAGTTTTTGAGTGTTTTGGTGCAGGACAAAAGGTTTCTCAAGTTACTTTTGAGGGAATTGACTGGCGTACAGGACCAGAACAGGCAAAGAAAATGTATGACGTTTTTCCAGTTATGCATCAGCTTCATGAAATGCTTTGGTATTTGAATGAAGCTTTAACGTTAAAAGCGACACGTCCGATTCATAAGGAGGTTCGTGCCGCGATTGATGAGACGGAACGACTTTCAAAGCTTAGTCCAGATTCAATAATAGAACTAAATGTTCCATTACATCGAGCGAATATCAATACGCTTCTTTTAAAGACGAGCGAGCTAGTATGGATGGAGTCACGTCAGCAGTATAAGAACTCGAAAAAAAATAAGAGGATTAATCATCGAGGAGCGAATCTTATGGGGGCAAAGCTTAGAAGAGCAGACCTTAGGGGAGCGAATCTAAGAGGGACATACCTAATTGCGGCAGATCTTCGAGACGCTGATTTAAGGTCAGCTGACTTTATTGGTGCTGATTTACGAGATGCTGATTTAAGAGGAGCAAATCTTACGGACAGCATTTTTCTTACTCAAGTCCAGATTAATGCAGCAAAAGGAGATGCAAACACGAAATTACCAGAGTTACTCTCTCGTCCTGCACACTGGTCAGTTTGAAAAATATAAATTTTATCTTCATAAATACTAAAAAACACAGGCTATATTTTTTATAACGGGTTCGTTTTAAGAGTGCAAAAACTTAATGAGAGCATTTATTTTAGGTCCAAATCGCATATGGTTTGGACCTATTATTTTTGTTGATTTATTAAGATTTGTTGGTAATTGGTGTATAAATTAGCATACTAATTAACCGAATGACAATGAATTGCCGTATCGTAAAATAATTAGAATAGGAATATATGTTAAAGTAATAAGGGGTAAAATGAAAGAGGTGGACATTATGATGCTTTTAAGGCCTTTGCTAATGGCTCTCTTGACAGGGGTAATAATATTGGTACTTACTTGGTGGTTTAGTAAAAAAGATTTCCCTTTCTTAATAAGGATGCTACC
>NZ_JBALQK010000446.1:0-2330 GCF_036965845.1 Bacillus sp. JJ1127
AATATTGACTCAAATCCATACTTTGGAAAAGCAGCTACGATTTTCTTTGCTACATCATGTTTCTCTGCCAAACAAAAATACACTTTTAACCCTCCTTATAAACGTTATAGAATTTTTATTATCCGGTCACTATTTCTAGAAGATGATCCAACTGATATCAACTATTTTAAAATAGTCCCCCTCATATGAATTATGAGCTTTTTCATCCGAAAATCTAAGAAAACAAAAAAATAGATAAACCATTTACCAGTTGGTTTACCTATTAATAAAAGAACGCAGTATTGTTTTCTATATAAACAGAGATATTTGACCGCTTTCCTCTTCAAGTACCTTTACATCTGTAGCAGAGCAATCAACTGTTTGTTTTCTTCTATGATTTGTACTAATTCCTTCTCGAATTTCACTAAGCAATAACTGGTCTATAGCTAAATTAAACTTTTTTCAAAACAGTTCATCTTTTTTATAAAACCGATACGACTTAATTTAAAAGCTACAACAACAAACGGAATTTCCCCCTTATAAAGCAACCAAATATACGTTTTTTTGTAATTGAATAAACATTTCTTGTAAAACTAGGTTTAATGACACGTTTGCTTGTCTTCTTGTATAACCTTTTTCTAAAAGTTCTATAGCATCAGCTATCCCTTTTACACCTAGCTTTTCTGCATGTAGCTCTAAAATATTGACTTGACTTTGAAAGGAAATAAAATTCTTCCTATTTGTTAAAGCATATAGCACATCTTTAAGCCATATATTTATAAATTTAAAAAGAATGGACTCTTTTTCTTTTGTATCTATTAACTTTAATAACTTTATTATTTCTATAAAAACTGCAGGTTCCATCAAACTCTTCATTAAATTGACTATTTGCAAATATAGATCCATAAACCACTGCTCTTTTGCTAATGATATAGCTTTATCAATATTATTTGTCATGCGAGTCAAAAGTTTCACTATGTCTTGAGAAAGATTAGCTGCAGATAATTCCTCTTCATATTCTTCCATAGGTGATACTAGAAAATTTAAAATTTGGCATCTAGATTGAATAGTACTAAGAACCTTCTGTATATTTTCTGCAATAAGAATGGTCGTTGTATTCCCATCAGGTTCTTCTAAAAATTTTAATAAACTATTAGCAGCACTAGTTGTTAGCATCTCGACTCGATCAATAATATATATCTTTTTTGATAGTTCAGTAGATGTATACGATATTTCTTTGTGTAGCTGCTGGATTTGCTCCTTCTTAATACTTCCACCCTCTTCTGGTGAAATAATAACCACGTCAGGATGAACATTGTTATTTATACGATTACAATTCCTGCACTCATTACATGGTATTCCCTCTGAATTTTCTAAACAAAATAGACTTTTAATAAATAAAAGCGATGTTTCTTTTTTAAAAGTACCTGCTTCACCATTAAATAGATATGCATGACTCACTTTTTTATTTATTAATCCATTTCTCAATATTGTCCCTACGATATGTTGCTTTTGCATAACCTCGTTCCAAGACATAATTCTTGTCATCATAACCACTCCTTTGTTTTTTAACACAAAAAGACCTTTCGAAGAAACAAGTGCTATTGCAAAAAACTTACAATAATTCTTATAACCCGAAAGGTCTTATGTATTATTAAAAAAAATAAAAATAGTATCTTTTAAATATTAACGAAAATTCAGATAATTTTCAAGTGTAATCATTAATACTTCCATATCATTTAAATCTTCTCCACTTTTTGTCTCTTATTAATTGAAGTAGAAATCAGCCGGCAACCAATATACTAAAAGTAATTACAAATATATTAAAATCTAATACATTCTTTATACATATAAACTATTAATCCAATACCGCACACAAATCTTTGTTTTTTTCCAAACTATGGTATTCTACTAGTATTATCATTTTTTTCGAAAGAGGCGATATTTATGTCCAAAAATTTTTTTTATGCAGATTTAGATATGATAAATGGTAAAGGTGTATTAATCACAGGTCACGGAAAAGGAATAGTTAATAAGAATTCTAATATTAACGGAGGATATATAGCTGCCGACATGGTTAGGCTAATTGCTAAAAACGATGAGCTATATGGTTACCAAGGATATCTTGAATCAGAAGACGATGAATTAACTAAAATTGAATACCTTTTATACTTTTTCGCACAATCCGAGCTAAATCAGCCAATGGAACCCTCTACTATAACTGCTGAAACATATTTATCATTGAGTAAACATAATATTGATACTGGTGAAATTTTAAATGGTAAGCCGTCTCAAACATATAGTGAATATGAAGATATTTTAAAACAAGTAAATAAAGTTCATTTTATTTC
>NZ_JBALQK010000447.1:0-201 GCF_036965845.1 Bacillus sp. JJ1127
TAGCTGAATAGCTACTTTTGGGCAACCTCTTTCAATACATCATTTTTTGGCTCTTCCATTTGGCGTTATCGGTCATGAGGGGAGTACAATTCTCGTTATTTTAAATGGGTTGCGACTATTAAAAGTAGATAATTAGATGGGTTCCTATTTGGAACCCATCTTTTTGTACTTGCGGGTACCACCACATCGCCATCAAGTTAA
>NZ_JBALQK010000447.1:237-2450 GCF_036965845.1 Bacillus sp. JJ1127
CAAAACGAAAAAAATGAGCCGAATTCTCATAAATAATTGTAAAAAGGTAAAATTCTCGTTATGGGGGTGTCTTAAAATCTTAGGTTGATGGGCATGGGGTCCCACCCACATTTTAACGAAAACATACGCTAAGCAAATTTCGACCGTGAAGAGCAACTAAGGCAGCTACACGAAAAAAGGAAACAGACAACTATAGCTAAGGTTGAGGAAGCTATAAAACGACTAACCAAGAGCTCTAAAGCAATTAACTTCAATAGTGTGGCAGAAGAAGCCGGAGTGAGTAAAGCCACACTGTATAACCATACAGAGCTCAAAGAACGCATCAATTTCTTGCGAAATCAACAAGAAAAAGCATTTGTGGACTCTAGGATTAAACGGGACGAGAACAATCAAAATGCCGTCATCGCTTCTCTTAAAAGAAGAATTGAAAAGTTAGAGAAAAAGAATAAAGAGCTTGAAGAAGAAAATAAGCAATTGCGTGAAAAAGAAAATGAAAAGCTTACTGATTACTTCATGAAGTTATAAAATTAGGACCGTACATATTAGACATATCTAAAATGTACGGTCCTTTTGTTTACTAGTGGTTCACTTATCTAACCTAAAGATAAGTATGTGGTCCTTTTACAATTTGAATTTCTTTTTAAGCTTCTTATATTTTCTATATGAACGTCTAACAATGTTTAACATGAAATACGGTATTTTAACAGGGAAAGGCAATTTATAAATGAAAGGCAAGTAAAATGTAAAATATGCCTTTTCTAGGTCTCTCCACTTACTATCTTCTTTTGTTTTTAAGAAATCAGATACATCGACTACATATCCCCTTCCGTTTTCCATCATCACATTTTTCCCGTGAACATCACAAGGAGTTAATCCTTGTTCCCTTGCATACTCTAAAGCTTCATTGATATCAAGGATTACCTGCTTAGGAATTTTAATCCCCTTATGAATAGCATCGTATAAGGTAATTTCTTTTAAACGTTTCAATACTATGAAATTTTCTCCTTTATATATAAGCTTCGAATAAGAAGGATGATTTCCGATTCTTCGGTATACTTCTGACTCTTTTTCAATTCCTTCTCCTTCTCGCGCGTAAATTTTCACTACCCAATCTTTGTATTCTTTGTGCATAAATACTGCGGCATAATTACCTGTCCCTAAACACTTCCAAAGTCTGGGAATATCTTTAACTACTACAGGATCGAATTTATCCTCACTTTTTATGCTTACCTCTTTTAATAATTCGTCCTTTATCAATCCCACAAAACTATTTATACTCATCATTTCCACTCCAGTTTTGTTAAAAGGGGTCCCATCCACATTTTAAAATGAATATGTCAAAATATATACAATTTAATTTTCCTCATACTGTTTGGCAAGTTTATAAAATGAGGAACGTTTGATGCCATACTTTTTCATAGCTCCTACGGCTGTAATTGAACCAGATTTCCATTCCTTGTAAGCTTCAATAAATTCTTCTGTTATTTCGACAGGCGGACGTCCTAAACGTTTACCTTGCTTCCTGGCAAGAGCAATTCCTTCAGCTTGACGTTGTTTAATATCAATTCGCTCTTTTTCTGCAAAGGCTGATAATATTGTAAGAGTTGCTTTTTGAATTGCACTCTGAATGACATCATTTGTACTTTCTCCAGTGTAATTGACATTAATATAGGGTTCCTTTATAAATTGTAAATTTACTCTATGCTTTTCATAGTACCTAAATTCTTCTAATGTATCATTCATATTTCTCCCAAGTCTTGTTAAGGAATCAAATACAATGGTATCTTCCGCACGAACAAGACGTTTTAGCATTTGGTAATTCTCTCTCTCCATATTTTTCCCAGATTCTTTATCTATGAAAATATCCCGATCTTCTATTCCTAAATCTTTCATATTCTGAATTTGTCGTTCTTCGTTTTGATCTTTACTCGAAACTCGGACATATCCAAATTTTTTATGTTTCATATGCTACACCTCACTGGTAATTATACCAATTATGTCTGTAAAAATATATAAAATAAACAGATGTCTGTAAAGTGAGAAATAAACATTTGTAGACGTGGTTTTTTATAGGTTTCTATATATCTGTAAAGGTATACTTTTATAGATGGTTCAAGATGTTCACTTAACACTAAATACATGAAAGTTAAAAATGTATCTAAAGGTGTACTTTTTGACATACTATAACCTATTATATATATAATCCATAAGGA
>NZ_JBALQK010000448.1:0-1272 GCF_036965845.1 Bacillus sp. JJ1127
AACATTGATTTAAAGGGATGAAGTGCGTTGAATTTTAAAATTTCATGCCTCTAAATAATTGATAGATACTATTAATGAGATTTTAGTTATTGAGAAGTATGGTTTTGTGAGATGTTTTTAATGAAACTTCATTTCCAAGCTATAATAACTGTTTCAGAATAATAAGGTTGTTTGAAAAATAAAATAGTTATTTTTCAAACGCGGTATAAAATACAAATTTTATGCCGTGTTTTATTTATTTTTATATTATAAAAAAATAAGAATATTTCGATATTTGTACGGTTAAGAAAAGGGAAGGATTTAAATATTATAGATAAAAGGAGACGATTGTATGCGATATGAACACGAAAAATTAATGATTACAACAAAAAGGCTTATTCTTAGATTATTTCATAGATCCGATGCAGAAGCGGTTGCGACGCTTTGCAATAATTATAATATTTATAAAAGTACATTGTACTTGCCTTATCCGTATAGTTTAGATGATGCATTATCGTGGATGAAAAACCATTACGATAATTTTATAGCGGATAAATCATATGAATTTGCGGTAACAGACAAGGAAACGGGTGACGTATTTGGAGCCATCGCATTATCGAACAATCAACGCTTTAACCATGGTGAAATAGCATATTGGATCGGCGAACCATATTGGGGAAATGGTTATGCGACAGAGGCAGCACAGGCGATTTTACAATTTGCTGTTGAAGAAAAGAAACTACATAAAGTGTTTGCACGATATTTTTCGTCTAACATAGCCTCAGGAAAAGTTCTAGAGAAAATAGGTATGAAAAAAGAAGGTATTTTAAAGGCACATGTCATCAAAGACAGTAAGTATGAGGATTTAGTATATTACGGAATTATTAATGAAAATGATTAATAATTAATATGCGAAATGAAAAAAGAGGGCTATAATTGACGATTCGCCTTCCGAAATTAAACAACTTTAATAACCTTCTATCAGTCAATGTGATAGAAGGTTACTGCATTTCTAGAAACAAAATTAAACAACTGTATTATCTCTACACAATAACAGCTCTATTTGATTAAGAAGATATAACTCTACATCTTCTTAAAACTTCTAAGAACAAGAAACTCCCATAATCTCCACGGAAGAATCTTTTTCGCAACAATCATCCATTTTACGCCTTTTCCAATTGGGTATCGAAGTGTTGTATTTTTTGCTTCAGCAATCGCTACAATCTTTTTTGCAACATCAATTGGATCACCAAATGTATCGCTGCCATTATTAATATGATTCTGTATTTTATT
>NZ_JBALQK010000449.1:0-1313 GCF_036965845.1 Bacillus sp. JJ1127
AAAACACTCACTATATTATAAGACGAATGAATCATGCCAATGATGAATATGAAAGCAAGATATACGAACAAATATAAAAAAATATAAACATATAATGTTCCCCATAATAAAAAATCTCTATATTTCCCCAATAAAAAACCACCTTTATCACATCATATTGTTTCTTTTACACCTCCACATCTTCCATACGTTCGACCATTTCTTTTATTTCTTGTAATTCTTGTACTGTATATAACACTTTTTCTTTTAACATTCCATTTCTGAAATAAGTAACAAGTTGGTCTCTATCCTTCAACCTCGGTAGTGTCTCATTAGAAATGTCGATGATTTCATGTCCGCTTCCATTTATCTCATTTCCAAAATATACAATTGGCTTCACTTCTTCTTTTAAAACTTTCGGATTCATCTCTTTCAAATACTCATATAAAATTATTGAAAGGTGTTTTGCTTTATAAGCAGGGTTCCCTTCATTTACTACCTTCAAAGTCCTTGAATCTCCCTCTGTCGTAAAAACAAATGTTTCTTCTTTATCATATTCATGTTGATGTTTACCAATCTCATCAATCATAAATGAATATACCCCTGCGTTTTCTTTCGTTAACCCATGTATCATCCTTCCTTGCCATTCTGTTGTCTCAATTACATATATTCCAGTTGTCAATAACAACAAATGATCAATCCGACGATTTTCCATCTTACTTCTATTTCGACTCGATACTTTAGGTAAAAATACATTTGGAATAATATATAGCTCATTTTCTGTGAGGATTCCTTGTTGAACAAAGCCTCGTTTCATATCATGTAACATTTCATGCGTGTTCATTTCTTCTACATTTCTAGAATACGCTTTTAAATCTGTAATTAGATTTTGCAACCTATGTATCTCATGACTATGTTTTTGTTGCATTTCACTGCGTTCTTTACTATGTTGTACAACTAGTTGGTTCTTCATCATTCGCATATTTTCAACTTCTCTAGCTGTACTCACTTTTAAATCATTATATTTTTTCTTCTCTACGCTTTTTAGTGTTTCTTGCTGCTGTTCATAATTTGCAACCGTAGCCGCAATCTCACCTTGATGGTTTTCTATTGCTTGTGTCTTTTCAAATGCTACTTGTTGATTCTCTGATTCTAACTGTTTATTCTTATAAAACAGTACAAATACTCCCGCTAATAGTGCTAGGATCACACATATAAGTACATATTCCATTTTCCTGCTCCTTTATTCAATACTTCATTATTTCTTACATATCAAAAACGTATCTCTTCTATTATACTATGCTATTTATCAACTACATGTAAAAATTAAATAG
>NZ_JBALQK010000450.1:0-358 GCF_036965845.1 Bacillus sp. JJ1127
ATTTATAGCATCGCCATAACAAATTATGAAATATCCAGTAAAGAATATGTTATATATAATCTTCGAAATCGATTTAATAAACTTAAAGATGAGTATTTAGAGGATTTGATGTATGAAGAACGTGAAGGATGGATTAGTGAGGCAAATAAAAGAAATATAAACAAACTTATCAAATCTATTTGTGAACTGAATGACGAAAACTTTTTAAATTTTTGTCTTAAAATTACACCAGATAATGAAATTGATATTGATAATCCTGAGCACATTATGAATACTTTATCTAATTGTATTCTCGCTCCAAACATGACAGATGTTTATTTTGAAATATTGAAACAAATACTGAAAGAAATTAATACTC
>NZ_JBALQK010000450.1:433-1039 GCF_036965845.1 Bacillus sp. JJ1127
TCCAAATAGAACAAAGAGATTAGCGGAACGAATTTTAGGGAATTCTAATAGCCAGCCACTTCACGAAATTGACGTAATGATAACAAAACATATTAATCTGCCAAGATTACTGGATGAACATTTCTATAAAAACATACCAGATCCAGAAAAATCAGATTCGCCTTCACAGCCACAAATTGCTGATTTAGAAGAACACCATAAAAGGATTACAAAAATAAAGAAAATCCGATTGGTAGATATAGAAAAGGCAAAAGAGGAGCTAAATGAATGAAAGAAATTATTAAGAATATATTTATTGATAATAAGTTTGATATTATTTCACTTAACCAATATGAAAATACCTTTTTAGCAGCTAATTATAGGGAAGAATGTATAAATTTCTATCTCGTAGTTTTTCTAGAAAATATCCCTACCGATTTTCTAGAAAACCAAGTCTCAGAACTTTATTATACAATCAAGGGTCTAGAAAAAGGCTACGATGAAAGAATGGATAAGAACCTTTCTATGCTAATATGCTTGCACAACAAACAAGATTTAGAAGATAAACAATTAATGAAAAGTGTATTTGACGTTGAAGAAGATCCGTATTTTTTCAAGAAATATGTT
>NZ_JBALQK010000450.1:1124-1328 GCF_036965845.1 Bacillus sp. JJ1127
ATGTAGTTAATAATACTGATTTATTCATCAAATTTAAAGAATCCATGAATGAGCCCTCCAAAGACTTATACCATATTTGTTCAAAGTTAGTAATTAAAATCCCAATTATCACCTTTAACAAAACCAATAAAAAGATTGAAAACTTATCATTAAAAATAAAAGAAGAGTTAAATCAATTGGGGTTATTTAACATATGCGAATCTT
>NZ_JBALQK010000450.1:1379-1861 GCF_036965845.1 Bacillus sp. JJ1127
TCTAAAGATAATTGAAAAAGGTGATTATAATGACGAACTATAAAATCAGAAAATTATCAATCAAAAACTTTAAACATGTAGCTAATTTTTCTATTGATTTCTCTGAAAAAGATTTAATTGTCTTTGACGGTCCTAATGGTTTCGGTAAAACTACTTTGTTCGATGCACTTGAACTTGTGATAAGTGGTGGCATATCTAGGGTAACAAATACTGCAGACGGTAGATATGGATATAATGATTTGCTATTTTCAAATCAAAATAATAAAGATACAACCATTAAAATTGAATTTTATAATGAAAATGAAAATTTCACTGTAGTTAAAAGATTCAACGCTAATAAATCTATAAGACCCTTAGATCGTAAGCCAGATAACTGGAATTTATTTGAAACATATTTATTAAAAAACTTTGATTCTCCTTTATCAGAGAGTAAACCCATTTCAACAGAAGAGCTTCATTCCAAATTAGGTATGAGAAGCTTG
>NZ_JBALQK010000450.1:1929-2309 GCF_036965845.1 Bacillus sp. JJ1127
ATGTTCAACAAGAAGAAAATACGTATTTCTTGAAAAAAAACGCAAAGGATCGTATGGATTCTATATCTCAGCTATTTGACACAAATAAAGAAGAATTAGAATTGAAAAGACTAAATTCGTTAAAAATAAAATTAGAAACCGAGTACAGAAAGATTAATGAACCAAATGGTCTACTAACTCAAAAAAACAAATCATTACTTAATTTAACAACAGGTATCCTTGACGTAGATAAAGAAAAGCTTACACAAGTTGAATACTCTCAACTATTATCTAATAATTTGGAGATAAAGGAATGGGATAAAAAGGATATTTCAATTCAAAAAGAAACACGGAATCGTTTTCTGCAAGAACTTAGAGATATTTATAAATTAGTTAGAGAC
>NZ_JBALQK010000451.1:0-1074 GCF_036965845.1 Bacillus sp. JJ1127
GTTTTTATTGATATCTAGCTTGTATTAAGAATCGGTGCTGTTTTACATCAAAATACCCTTTTTGTAAGATCAATTGATGTATATTATATAACTTGTTGTAATATTTTTCAGTAGTAAACTCAGGGATTTGCCAAGGTATTGCTTTTAGATAGTAGATTAAAGCACCGATGTCATAAAATCTTTGAAGTGGGAACTCTTCTTTTGATTTTAAAATGGTAAAACCGTTTTGCTGTAACGCGTTACAGGCTGTTTCTAAAGTCCAATCTGCATATTCTTGATTAAGTGGTACGCTCAAGTGTTCATTGATTTCAGCACAGTCAAGCCCGCCTACTTGTTGGGTAAGAAATATGCCGTTTGGAGATAGAATTCTTTTTACCTCTGATGCTACATAGGATTCATGTTGATTTAAAATTAAATCGAATTGTTTATCAGCAAATGGTAAAGCATTATCGCTAGCTACTTCTACAACTTTTACACCTAAAGGTTCTAATTTGTTTTTTGCTATCGGGATATTTGGGGTATAGCCTTCAGTCGCATAAACAGAAGGGGGAAAGGGTTTTAACATTGATAAAAACTCTCCGCCACCTGTTCCCATATCCAGCATAGCATTTGCATTTTGTATAAGCTGAAAGGCCATACTACCATATGACCAAGATAGTAACTGACTCTTCATGCGACCAGTTTCTGTAATAAAGGAAAAATCCCACCCACTAAAGCTTGTATTTGCGTTTTCTAAAAGTGCTAAAAATAATTTATCATGTTTCATGTTACATCCTCCTGCTCGTTATGTTAAAAATAGAGTAAACGAACATAAATGGAGGACCTCTAATTAAAATATATCGTTGTTATGTTTCATGTTCTAGTATTTTCATAAGGAACCACTCCTGATAAAGGCATGTTATTTTATTTTCTAGATTTACAAGTATAATACCTGCTGAAAGTGGATTTAATAGGAAATAAGAAATACCCTTGCTTCAAAGAAGAAACAAGGGTATTTCTTATTTTTTAATTGAAAGGCCATATACAAGTGTTTCACTAGGGCTCGTAATACTAAATCCAGTCGTTTTATAATCG
>NZ_JBALQK010000452.1:0-1533 GCF_036965845.1 Bacillus sp. JJ1127
TTTTACTCTGCATAGCAGAGAATTTAGATGCTGAAAAATTAAAATGGATTTATATAGCAATCAACAATCGTGACTCTATTTCAAATTTACAGTAGGTAATTTCCCACTCTATATGACACTAAACTGTTAATATGTGGAATAACAAAAAGTACCTATGTCATGTCACATAGGCACTTTTTTGACATAAATGAGATTAGATGCTGAGAAGTTTTTATATTTAGATATCGTATTGACTTTTAAATTTGAAAATCTCATCAACAGCTTGCTGATACCCACCTGATTTTTGAAAGGATTCCCTAATATTTGCAACAGCTTTATGAAAAGATGGATGTCTTAACACATGATCTGCGGTTTCACGTAGTTGACTTGCAGTCAAGCCTTTCATTTGTAATTTAATGCCAGCTCCAAGATTGGCAACTTGTCCTGCAATTACTGGCTGATCTGCGCTTTGCGGGATTACAATTAGTGGAATTCCGTAATAGAGACCTTCATTAGTACTGTTCATTCCACCATGTGTAATAAATAATTTAGTGCATTTAAGCACTTCAGTTTGTGGAACATAATTTTTCACAATGAAGTTTTTAGGAATCTCCCCTAAATCAGATATTTGAGTTTTTTCCCCCATAGACATAATAACAGTATGATCAGTGTCCTCAAATGCTTTAAAACAGATCTTATAGAAATCAATTGCTTGGTTAAAGACAGTACCTAGCGAAATGTAAATTGGGCTTTTTCCCTTGATTGCAGTAAAGTCGAAGTTTTCTTGTGTTAATAGTGTAGAGATGGATGGCCCTACAAATTTGTATGTTTGATCAAACGTTTCTCCAAAAGGTTGAAACTCCCTAGTTGTATAAACAATTGTAAGTGGTGCAGGATTACAAAAAACTTCATAAGGAGAAGTGATTTCAACACCATATTTTTCTTTAATTTTTGTTGTTAGGTTTTGAAAATCATTATTTATCCTTTTAGCAATTTCTGTTGGGATATTTTGTGAAAGATGTTCTAACATTCTTTCAAATGATATTTCAGTTTGAGCAAAAGATGTACACGAATTAATTGCGGGGAGCTTTAGGATTTTGGAAAGTAAACGTCCACAACCAAACATAGAATCGTGAATGATGTAATCAAAATGTTCTCCCTGGATCTGTTCAAGAACGCTAGGTATAATGATATCCGCCGTATGTAAAAGACCGTTGATTCTTTCGGGTAAATAATTTCTGCCACCTGAGATAAAGGCTTTTAAAAATTTTTGACCGTCAAATGTTCGTACATTAGCTCCCGTCTTTTCAATACGCTCTCGAAAAGCTTCTATAGAAAAATATATCACCTCTTCTCCACGCGAAATAAGCTCTTGTACAACCCCAATTGTTGGATTGATATGTCCTTCTGATCCACCATTAATAAATAAAACACGTGCCATTATAACCACTCCTTAAGTCAAACGTTCTCTATATTTAAGTTGAGCAATAGTAAGGATATTGCTTAACTTAAATATAGAGGAAAAACTCACATTTTGAAAAAAGATTGATCAAA
>NZ_JBALQK010000453.1:0-2526 GCF_036965845.1 Bacillus sp. JJ1127
ATATTGAAAAATTATACATTTATAAGTTTACAGAATTTCCCTATTCATCTCAAGCTATTTATATATTTAACACTATCTTGATAGTGTTAAATATATAAACGATAGTTATAAAAAGGAGGAAGCTTTATAAGAGTTCGTTTGTTATGTGTTTTGAGAAAAAGAATAGCATGTTCATTACAATATTTGTTCATTGTAATTCAAAATGGTGAAAGGAGAGGAAATATGCTGAATAAATTTTTTGTTGGAATCGGGATCGGTTGTTTATTGTTAAGTACAGTAGCGGGATGTTCAAATAAACAAGATGTAAATAAACAAGAGCAAAGTAAAGAGGAGACAAAGGTAGTTTTTCCAAAAGGAGCTAAGGAAACAGGGAAAATTAATATGAAACTGATTACAAATAATGAACAGCAGAATGAAGAAGCAGTTCCAGTTTTAAAGGTGGATCCTAAATTAGAATTAGCGCAAGTTCAAGTAGAATTAGAAGGTTTAAGTGAAAAAGAAAGTGCTTATATATTTGTGGATAAAAAATATATTACAAAAGAAGAGGCAGCAAAAGTATTTTCAACGTTTATTAATTTAGAAGGTGATTTATTGAAAAAAGGAGAGCATACAGTTTCTATTGCCCAGTTTAAAGATAATGATCCGAAAAAAGCAGTAACAAGTTATAAAGAAGTGAAGTTTAAAATCGAATAATTTAATTATAACAATATAAAAAGGGGTTAGCAAGTATATAAATCTTTTTAGGTAAACGAGAGATTTGGTTATGTATAGAAGCGTTTAGATCCCTTTTTTACTATATGTAACGATTGAAATAATTGTCTTTTGTAAGTGATATAAACATCTTTCAGACAGAGGAGGGGTTAAAAACATGCATACCAATAAAAATAGAATGCTGATTGGTTTATGCGTATTATTGGCAGCGGTTACAGTTATTTATTTTACGGGTATGAATAATCTATCATATGCCGCAAAGGTAATTTTGTCTATTTTAGTAGCAGCGTTAATATTTTTTACACAATTTCAAGGAATTCTTTCGTTATATCAGGTGACGATCAGTTTGTTAGGTTTATTTAAGAATAAAAAGACCTATCAAGTAGAAAATAATTCGGCTTCTACTCGTTTTGCAGTACTCGTTTGTGCACATAACGAAGAGAAAGTAATTGAACAAATTGTTCAAAACTTAAAAAATGTTGATTACCCAAAAGAACAATATGATATTCATGTCATTTGTGACAATTGTACAGATGAGACAGCTCAAATCGTTCGTGAAAATGGAGTGAATGCTTGGGAAAGGCAGGATTCTCAAAAACGAGGAAAGGGTTACGGCCTAGAGTGGATGTTTCAAAATTTGTTCCGTTTAGAAAAAGAAAATAAGCAAGTATATGATGCGGTTGTCATTTTGGACGCGGATAATATCGTGTCACGAAATTTTTTACAAGTATTAAATCATAAGTTAGTAGAAGAAAAATACGAAGCGGTTCAAGCTTATTTAGATTCAAAAAATCCAAAGGATAATTGGATATCCAAGTCTTATGCGCTTTCCTATTGGTCTACAAATCGATTGTATCAATTAAGTAGAGGGAAGCTAGGGTTATCAGCTCAGCTAGGAGGAACTGGTATGTGCTTTTCTATGCACATCTTAAAGGAGATGGGCTGGGGGACACAAAGTTTAACGGAAGATTTAGAGTTTACAGCTAAATATATATTAGCAACAGGAAAATCTGTTGGTTGGGCGCATGATGCGAAAATATTTGATGAAAAACCGACTGATTTTAAAGTATCCTTCCGGCAACGCGTCCGCTGGATGCAAGGACATATGGATTGTATGGTTCGCTACTCTGTGCCACTTCTTAAAAAATTTATGCAAACGTTTAATATGAATGCGCTTGATATGTTCATTTACCTAATTCAACCAACGAGAACAATGTTATCGGTAAACTCCATTATTTTATTTTTTGTAACATATTATGAATTACTTCCAACTTCGATTATGCCATACGTATTAAGTCCATGGATTTGGCTCATGATAGCATTATCGTTTTATATGTTACCAGTTATTGCGCTATTCCAAGAGAAAAAGGTTAAAAGTGTAATCTGGACGCCTATTGTTTATATATTTGGTTTTTCATGGGTTCCAATCATTTTTTTAGGGTTTATAAAAAGAAAACAAAAGGTATGGGTTCATACCCCGCATAGTCGAGTAATGGACAAAGACAATATGGTAAAGATGGAGGAGTTAACGTAAAGCCTAAAATGACGAACTTAAAAAGCGGAGGAGTAAAAGGTGAGTTTCTTACTTTTTTTTATAATATTATGTAAGCTGTTTATTGGATATACGGAGTTATATGAACAATTTAATATAAATAGTTTTATTGTAGATTCTTTATACATTTTGTTTGTATTTTTTCTAGTGAGATGTTTTGCATCGAAAAAAATACGCCCAACTTTATATGCTGGGATCAGTATATTAGTAGGAATGATATTGATTGCTTGTGTCGTATATAAAAGATTTTATGGAGTAATACC
>NZ_JBALQK010000454.1:0-1304 GCF_036965845.1 Bacillus sp. JJ1127
ATAGCGGGATAAATAAAAAAATCGCTACGTCATCATACGTAGCGATTTGCCTTGATCGATTTTACTCTTTCCCATCTAGAAGGCGACCAAGTCCTCCTAAAACACTGCCTTCACCGCTGCTTTGAGCTGCTGGGCTTGCAATACGCGCTGCTAAACGACTAAGTGTTAAAGATTGGATCCAAACTGTTCCTGGACCTTCTAATGTTGCGAAGAATAAGCCTTCACCGCCAAATAACGCAGTTTTTACGTTACCTACGAATTGAATATCATAGTTAATATCTTTCGTCATCGCAACAAGACACCCTGTATCAATGCGGAGTTTTTCACCAGGCTTAAGTTCACGTTTATATACTGTGCCGCCTGCGTGCATGAAAGCAAGTCCATCACCTTCAAGTTTTTGCATAATAAAGCCTTCACCGCCAAAGAAGCCGCTGCCTATTTTTTTCGTGAATTCAATTCCGATAGAAACACCTTTTGCAGCGCAAAGAAATGCATCTTTTTGACAAACTACTTTACCTTGATATTCTGTTAAATCAACTGGAACGATTTTTCCAGGGTACGGTGCAGCAAATGATACGTGACGTTTGCCATGACCTGTGTTTGTAAATACAGTCATAAACATGCTTTCACCTGTAACAAGACGCTTACCAGCACCCATTAATTTACCGAAAAGGCCGCTAGATTGACTAGCTCCATCACCGAAAATTGTTTCCATTTCGATATGGTCTTCCATCATCATCATGGCTCCAGCTTCTGCAATCACGCTTTCTTCTGGATCTAATTCGATTTCAACGAACTGCATATCATCCCCGTATAATTTATACTCAATTTCATGTGCTTTCATTATTTCACCTCATATGTAATAGATACTAATATTGTACAGAAATTAAAGGAATTAGAAAACTATCGTTTTGTTAATTTTCAAATAAAAAATAATAAATAGGAATGAACGCACATACCCATCGACTTAAAAAAGTATTCTGCCCGCAAATAGCGGAATAAAAAACGCCATTATTTCTAAACAAGTTAGCTGAGGAAGGATGAAATTTTCTTATGAATTTATCAATCCAATATCAGAAGGCCTATATTTTTTTATTATTTTAACCGAGAACCCCCCTTCCTCTAAACGAAGTGAAGATGGGGGTAGTTCAATTACTGTATTGACATTAAAGTAACTTGAAAGTTTACACTACTTATTAGTACGATACAAAGTCCATTAACTATAGAATGAGGGAAGTAACATGGTTGCAGGTAACAGAAAAAATTATCTTTAGCCTTAGGATGATTCAATTTATTTATTGTAT
>NZ_JBALQK010000455.1:0-354 GCF_036965845.1 Bacillus sp. JJ1127
AAGAAAGTGGTAAAGCTATTATCATTTCAATAGGGGTTATATTACTTATTTATTTTGGTAGTTTACTTTTAGGACAATCTTTTTCCATTGTAAGCAAATTATATCAATATACAGTATTCTACCAACTGTATGAAATAACAAATCCTAGCATTAATATAATAAGATCCATCCTAGCTGCAATCAGCACGGCTCTCGTATTTTTTCTTTTAGGAAGTATAGCCTTCAAAAAGAAAGAAATAAAATAATTAAGGTAGTAGGTGAGGAAAATTGCTTTTAGTAATGCTTTTAATAACTATTCTATCTATCATACTGGCAGTAATTTTTCTCACTCGTTTATTTTTCATTAAAAAAGAG
>NZ_JBALQK010000455.1:384-1223 GCF_036965845.1 Bacillus sp. JJ1127
GAATATTGAAGAACTTGCTTTTGAAATCAATCATTTAATTGAACACATAGCACAAGCAAACATTGATAAAGCACGTACCGAAAATGAACTAAAACAGGCTATCTCTAACATATCCCATGATTTAAGAACGCCACTTACGTCCATTATAGGGTATATTCAATTTTTAGAATTAAGTGAAATCACCACGGCAGAAAGAGAGCATTATTTAACCATTGTAAAAAATAAAACTAAACGTTTACAAACCTTAGTAAATGATTTTTTCGAACTGTCTGTCATAGATTCTAATGATTATCACTTAAGCCCTCAATTAGTAAAAATGAACCATTTAACATGGGAGATCTTAGTCGGTTTTTATGATCAATTTAACAAAAAGAAAATGGAACCAACGATTTGTATACAGCGCGAGGAAATACAAATAATGGCTGATGAATCGGCAATTAAACGTGTTGTGGAAAATCTTGTTAACAATGCGCTTAATCATGCTAGTGGAAATATATCAATCACCCTAAAAAGGCAAACTTCATCAGTAATATTCATGATTAGTAATGACGTTGAAAATTTAAGTCAACAAGATATACCTTTGCTTTTTGACCGATTTTATACCACCAATCATCATCGATCTGAAAAAGGGACTGGATTAGGTTTATCTATTGCGAAAACCCTGATGCTAAAAATGAGTGGGTCTCTTCAAGCAGAATTAAAAGAAGGGCGACTTCATATGATATGTAAGTGGAAAATTCAAGATTAAACGATAACTTATAACATGGTCTCATTACACTTAGTTTGACTTAATCATGTTTTTTTCGAGTTGGGGTCACTTCACATCGCTATCAAGCTAA
>NZ_JBALQK010000456.1:0-1049 GCF_036965845.1 Bacillus sp. JJ1127
GTGGTAGATAGAGAATAGAAAAACAGTTATTATGAGAATATTCAGGGGCATAAAATGACAGAGAAAGAATAATTGTAAAGCTTTTCTTGTAAGAAGATATTATAGATAAAATAGTATGTAAAATGAAGGGATACTCGTTTTACTACTCGTGAAAATAAAAGTTGAAATCTATAAAAAAAAGGATTATGCTCGACTATATTATGAGATTATAAAGATTTATGTGTTTTACTAGATTTTATCTTACATAATGAGGGATAGAAGCACTTTATTAAGGGAGTTAGTGATATGCAAGAAACAAAAAAACAAGGATTTTACAATCGTTTTATACGATTAAGTCCACCGCAAATTTTAGCAATGGGCTTTTTTTGTTTAATTGTTGTCGGAGGAATGTTATTAAAACTACCGTTCGCAACAAAAGAATCGATTAGTTGGGTAGATGCCTTTTTTACGGCAACATCAGCAGCGACAGTGACTGGCTTAGGTGTTGTAGATACTTCAAGCACTTTTACAATGTTTGGTCAAATTGTTATTCTGTTTTTAATTCAAACAGGTGGTCTTGGGTTAATGACAATTGCAATTTTAATTGTATGGGTACTAGGGAAAAAAATTGGTTTGCGTCATCGATTGCTAATTGGAGAAGCATTTAACCAAACGAATATTGGCGGTCTTGTAAAATTAGTGAAACGAGTTTTTATTTTTTCTATTTGTATTGAATTAGTAGGAATCGTTTTTTTATCCATTCGATTTATCCCGGAATTTGGTTTTGGTAAAGGTCTATATTATAGTATTTTTCATGTTATTGCCTCTTATAATAATGCAGGATTTGCACTATGGCCAGATAATTTAACAAGATATGTAGGAGATCCTATTATTAATATTGGGATTTGTTCTTTAATTGCTATAGGTGGTTTAGGTTTTACGGTGTTAATTGATATATGGTATAGCCGTAGTTTTAAGAAACTATCCCTTCATTCAAAAATTATGATTCTTGGAACAATCACACTTAATGTTATTGCAATGATTGTGATTTTTATATTGGAGTATAATAA
>NZ_JBALQK010000457.1:0-1212 GCF_036965845.1 Bacillus sp. JJ1127
TTGTTGCTGTTATTAAGAATGAAATAATAAAACAAATAACTGCAGGTCTACCATATCTCATTGCTTTGCCATTTTTCTTAAAGAATGAAATGATACATAAGATGAGTAAAATAAGAGCTATTAAAAATAAAAATGTGCTAATATTACTCCAAAATGCCATGTTGGTACCTCCACTTGTAAGATTTTCTCCATTGATTATATAGGAACATACTAGAAATTACATGATTTTTAGCTGAAATAAGAAAATTCTATTTCTTTTTGATGAGTATAAAAATTCTTATTACATTTTTACAATTCATAGATTATAAATGACTCCTCTGAAAAAAGGGCTCTAATAGACTTGCAATTATTAGTAATTTTTGTTTTAGAAGAGAACGGTGTTTTCTTTTTAGTAACAAAAGTAGATGGTGCTATCACATTAAAAATGCAAATCACAGCAAACTTAGTAGCTTTATTTTTAGCATTAGGAGTTCTAAGATGCGAGTCGTGTAATGTAGGATAGTAGATAGGCGGGAAAACTCTTCGTTTATCGAATGGGATAATATAATATTATTATGTAAACAAAAAGACAATTAAAATATCTCTAATAGAGAAAGTTTACTATCCAAGGAGGGGAATGTATGATTCGTCAAGCAAAACAAGAAGAAATTAAAATGATAAGAAAGTGGTTACAAGAAACAGCAATTTCTTTTAAGAAAAAAGGTATTCAACAGTGGAGACAATTTTTACGATATGAAAATACTGAAATAGTAGAGTCTGATTTTGAAAGAGGTTATTTATTTGTTTTTGAAAACAATCAAAATCAAGTAATTGCATCAATTTCTCTATGTGATAAGGAGAAGTGGGATGAGAGCTTATGGAACGATGAAGTAGATGCGTATTATATACATAGAATTGTTGTCTCGAAAGAAGGTAAGGGATTAAACGTCGGTAGTCAGCTCGTACAATGGGCAAAGAATAGAGCGAGAGAGTCCGGAAAGAAATTACGATTAGATTGCATTGCTAGTAATGATTTTTTACAAGAGTTTTATCAAAAACAAGGGTTATCATTTAGAAGTTTTGTGAATAGCTTTACCTTGTATGAGTGGGGGAAGTAGAAGAGCCACTGCTTATTTTATCATAGATTAAACTGTCCACAGAATCGTGGACAGTTCATTATAAAAGAGATAAAGAGTGTAATTTCTTAAGGGGAGCTGCATTAGCGTAAATCAA
>NZ_JBALQK010000458.1:0-1008 GCF_036965845.1 Bacillus sp. JJ1127
ATACAAAGCATGTGCAACACCATTTTCTTCATTCGTTAACGTCTCATAGTGACACATTTGCTTTATTTCCTTCACTGCATTCCCCATCGCAATGGATAGATGAGCTTTTTGCATCATTGAAACATCATTTAGTCCATCACCAATTGCTACTGTATTTTCAAATGGAATATTAAGATGTTTTGCTAAAGTATACAGACCATTTCCTTTTTGAGCATCACGATGGTTAATTTCTAAGTTATGCCAATAAGAAGCTGTAATCGCTAAATCTGTATTCGATTGAAACTTTTCTTTTAATCTTTTTAATTTCTCTATATCATAAGAAAACGGTAAAAGTTTATGGACATATAAATCGTTTTTTAAAATCAGTTTGCAACTCTCTGTAATATGAAAAGCTGTATGTTCAAGATACAATGCAGCAATACTTTCTATCTCTTGTACGTCAAGATCTGTATCTAATTTCTTTATCGTTTCGATTTCACTACGCACACTTTCTTCTCCATACTGCGGAACATATACACCTTTATCTGTGTATAGTTGATAATACATACGATTTTCTTCAAGGTACTCCACAAGCTCAAATGCTTGTGCATTTTGAATAGGATACCTTTTCATCATTTTTTGATCTTTATAAATAATCGCACCATTTTCTGCGATGACTGGACATTGTAAATCTACTTCTACTAAAAGCCTTTCAATATCAACTATAGAACGTCCTGTGCAAATCGCCACAACATGCCCCTCTTCTTGACATTTTCGAATGGCTTGTGCATTTTCTTTACTAATCACTTTATTTCCTGAAAGAAGGGTTCCGTCTAAATCAATTGCGATAAGTTTCATTCTTTCTTCACCACTTTCTATAAATAAACGAGATGATATGAAGGGCTGGTATCGTTTTCATATTTAACTCGCTAAGTACTTCTTAGTTATAATGTATGAAAAGCGTTTCAGGTCAAGAAATATTTTAAAAGAAAATGCCATAAAAAATATCAATCATAGCAGGACAAGTAA
>NZ_JBALQK010000459.1:0-1269 GCF_036965845.1 Bacillus sp. JJ1127
GTATTCATCTTGGTTAAGTACATTAAAAGATATGGAAGAAGAATTTTGGACTACACCAATATCTGAAGGTAAATGGACTGTTGCTGAGATAATATCTCATATTATGAACTGGGATAGATATCTGTTATCTAAAATACTTCCATTGGTGAGGGAGGGAAAGGGTATGGAGTTTCCTGATTTTGATATTTATAATAAAATAGCATCTGATTATGCGAAATCAGGTATATCCCCAATAAAGCTTCTTGAAGAAGCAAAAGATAAAAGGGAACTACTTGTAAAAGAGCTTAGTGTGATGCCGGCTGACAAGTTAAATGAACATTTAACTGCTAATGGAGTATCCCATTGTCCTCACACAGGAATATCTTATTCTCTTTTATTTATTATTAAAGAATTTGTAGATCATGATAATCACCACAAAAGGCAGATTACACAATTTTTAAATGAAAATAACGTTCGAAGATTCTGATTTAAAGTTACTTAGAAAAAGATCCCACAGATGATACTCTATGGGATCTTTCTTTGTGTAATTACTTAACTTTCAAATGTTTTAATAAATGTTCAGGATGACCTTGTACATAATAAAAATGTGGATTGTTTTCATCATCATAAATCATAATATAGGGTTTTTCGTTAAGTGGAAGAAGTACAAGAACTTCATCTATAGTTGTATGTATCCATTGATTTGTAATGCTCACAGGTTTAGACAAAGGGATTTTTACCATATGTCCAGTTTTAGGGACAACGTTTATATTTTTAAATGCTCCAGTAATTGATTTTGCATATTGTATCGCTTCTTTTTGAATTTCTGCATTTGGAGATTGCTTTTGAATAACCATTTCCTTTTGACAATCAAACACTTCAATTTGTTTATTTGTTTCTGCAAAAACATTTGTTGATAATAAGAATGAGAGCAGAAAAACAAATCCTATTTTTTTTAACATGGGATAACACCTCATATTTACTATACCCTCAAATCCTAATGGTATACCAGACTGGATTCCACTCACAATTGCTGATCATGAAAAAAATGTAATCGAAAAGCAGCGGGGGATAAAGGAACATTTTTGGGGCTATTTCAATTACATCGAGGTGAATTAGCATCTGCACAATTATGAGAAGACATTTTAAAGAATGTAACAATAGTGATTTCAAGTATAGTACAGGTATATAAACGCGGGACTATAGAAGCCATATCAATATAAGAAAGATGAAAAGTAGAAAAGCATTTCCAATTAGGGAAATGCTTTTCTGTATGTTATAGTATAATAG